>JAKAQU010000041.1 GCA_021819535.1 Pseudomonadota bacterium
GATCTATCGAACCCCCGTAACCAGCTTGGAAGGCTGGGGCTCTACCATTGAGCTACACCCGCGCATTCGGCCACGCCCTCACATCCTGCGGCGCCGCTCCGCGCACAAACACCGATCAGACACGGGCCTCGATCAACAAAAAAAACAAAACCCGATCAGGGCGGATGCGATTTTCTCGCCCGGCTTCGACGCCCGTGCTCTACCATTCCAGCCCCAGACCGGCAAGGCGGGGGGCGAAACCGGGCCGGCTCAGGCGGCTTTCTCCGCCATCGCCGCATGATCGGCGGTGGTCACGCGGCGAAGATCGCGGCGCTCGTCGAGCGGATAGGGGCGCCCACGATGAAGGGTGCAGCGATTATCCCAGATCACCAGATCGCCCGCCCGCCAGTGATGCACGAAGACGAATTCCCGCCGTGTCGCGAACTCGATGAGGTCGCGGAGCAAAAGCCGCCCTTCCGGCACTGGCCAGCCGATGATGTGCGAGGCGTGGGAAGCGAGATAAAGCGTCTTCCGCCCCGAGCCGGGATGGGTTCTGACCACGCGCTGCATGACCGGCGGCAGGGCGGCGCGTTCGCTCTCGGAAAATTCGGTGAAACCGAGGCTCGCCCGCGAATGCATGATCGAATGCTCGGCATGGAGATCGGCGACCAGAGCTTTGGTCTCGTCATCGAGCGCAGCGTAGGCCGCGCGGAGATCGGCGAATTCGGTCTCGCCGCCGCGCGACGGCACGGCGTGCGCGTAAAGCAGCGACAATCCGCCCGGCGGGTCGCGAAACGAGCTGTCGGTGTGCCAGAGCATGTTGCCGAGATTGAACATCCGGCGCTTATCGTCGCGACGATGGACCTCGTTCGCCGGGTTGACGTTCGAGACATCCGCCATCTCCACCCGCGCGAGCCGGCGCTGGCTTGCGGCGCGGTGGGCGCCGATATTGATCTCCGGCGGGCCAAACAGGCTCGCGAACGCGATCTGCTGGTCATCGCTCAGCTTCTGTCCGCGCAGAACCAGAACCGAATAACGGTCGATCGCCTCCATGAGGGCGGCAAGCACCGCTTGCGACAGCGTGGCCGAGGCATCGACGCCACTCACCTCGGCGGCGAAAAGCGGATGTAGCGGCGTTATTGTGACACCCATGGCATTTCCTTCCGCGGCAACGTCGTTATTCTTGCTCTTCAAGCCAAGCGCGCGGGGCGTTGTGATGTCAAGTTATGATATGTCAAGAAAACCATGCCGTGCGATGCAACGCGGCGAGAAACGGGGGAAACCATGGCACCATCGAAGCTCGGCCGGCGCGCCGTGATGCAGATCTTCGCGGCCGGCGCGACGCTCGGCGCCGCCGCCGAGGCCGCAGAGGCCAACAGCGTTCCCTGGTCCGCCGGCCGCGAACGCCCGACCCTCGTGGTCCCGCCGGGCGCCGCCGATTGCCACCACCATATCTATGACCATCATTTTCCCGCCGATCCCGCGGCGAGTCTGCACCCGGGCGATGCGACCGTCGCCGATTACCGCCTGCTCCAGCGCCGCCTCGGCACGACCCGCAACGTCGTCGTGCAGCCCTCGACCTATGGCACCGACAATCGCTGCATGCTCGCCGCTCTCGCCGAATTCGGCAGGGCGGCGCGTGGCATTGCCGTCGTCCATCCCGATATCGCGCCGGCCGAGCTTCGCCGCATGGACGAGGCCGGCGTCCGCGGCATCCGCTTCAATCTCGTGCAGGCGGGTGCCACGACGATCGACATGGTCGCGCCGCTCTCGCGCCGCATCGCCGATCTCGGCTGGCATGTGCAAATCCACATGAAGGGTGCGGACATCGTCGCGGCGGCGGATGGGTTAAGGCGTCTTCCGACGCCGATCGTCTTCGATCATTTCGGTCGCATCCCCGAGCCCGAGGGCATCGACAGCCCCGCTTTCGCGACCATGCGGGCATTTCTCGATAGCGGCCGGGTTTGGGTGAAACTCTCCGGTGCCTACCAGGACAGCCGCATCGGCCCGCCGAGCTATGCCGATATCGGCGTCCTCGCCCGCGCCTATGTCGCAGCGGCGCCGGAGCGCCTGGTCTGGGGCAGCGACTGGCCGCACCCGACCGAAAAAGTGAAGCCGGATGACGCGATCCTGCTCGACCTTCTTGGCGCATGGGTGCCCGATGAGGCGACGAGAAGCCGGATTTTGGTCAAAAACCCTGAAATTCTCTATGGATTTTCCACGTGAACGCCGCCATGCCATGGTGGGTATAGGAGATACCGCATGACCCCTCGCGAGCGCGCCATCTTCTCCGCGATCGTCGATCGCCCGCCGATTCATCTTCCGGGGAGCGCCCGTATCGTCGTCTGGACCATCGTCAATCTCGAGGTCTGGGATATCGCGCGGCCCATGGCGCGCCAGATTCTGCCGGCGCCGACCGGGCAGACCCTCCTTCCCGATGTGCCCAACTGGTCCTGGCACGAATACGGCATGCGGGTCGGCGTCTGGCGCTTTTTTCGCCTGTTCCAGGAACTCGGCATTCGCCCGACGCTTTCGATCAACGCCCGCGTGTGCGAGGATTATCCCCGCGTCGCCGCCGAGGCACGCGATGCCGGCTGGGAGTTCATGGGCCATGCCTGGGACCAGATCCCGATCCACAAGATCGACGACCAGGCTGGCATGATCAAAAAAAGCCTCGATACGATCGAGGCTTTGACCGGAACGCGCCCCGTCGGCTGGCTCGGCCCGGGCCTGACCGAAACCGAGGAGACGCCGGATCTCCTGGCTGCTGCCGGCATCCGCTATATCGGCGATTGGGTCTATGACGACGAGCCGACCGAGATCGAGACCAGGGGCGGAAAACTGGTGACCCTGCCTTATACGGTGGAGCTGAACGACATCCCGACGATGATCGTCCAGCACCACGAATCGCCCTACTGGCTCAAGCGCTGCCAGGACAGTTTCGACCGGCTCTACGCGGAAGGCGCGATGCGGCCGAAATTCATGGCGATTGCCATCCATCCCTACATTTCCGGCCAGCCTCATCGTATCCGCTATCTCGAAGAGGTTTACGCCCATATCAACCGTCACCCCGGCGTTTTACACTGGAACGGGCTCGATATCCTGAAATGGTGGGACGCGGGGGCAAAGGGGTGAGAGGGCAGGCACCATGGCATCCGGCGCGCTCAAATCGAGGCCGGCCCATCTCTCATGCCCGGCCCGTGATCGTGTGGCGCAGGCGGTCGAGTGTTGCAAGGATTGGCCCGCAATCGAAATCGCGCGCCCGCTTTCGCCCGGCCTCGGCGAGCGCGCCGCGCCGCATCGGATCGGCCGCCAAAGCGATGAGTGCCTCGGCCATTTCTTCCACCCGGTCGGGATCGATATAGCACGCAGCATCGACGGCGAGATCGGGTAGAGCGCCGTTCCGCGTCGTCATGAGCGCAGCCCCGCTCGCCATCGCCTCGATCGCGGTCAGGCCGAAAGGTTCGGCCCAGCGGCTCGGCACTACGACGATCGCCGCCCGCGCCATCGCCGCCAGCACCTGATCATGCGTGCGATAGCCGTGCATGTGAATGCCCGCTTGCGCCGCCGCCGCGCGAATTCCGCGCAGAAACGGCGTCTCCGGGCTCGCGGCACCGAAGCGATCGGCGCCGATGATCCCCGCCCGCCAGCCCGGGAGGCGCGGCAAGGCGAGGGCGCAGGCGGCAACGAAGCCATCGACGCCCTTATCGGCGACCACCCGCCCGACATAAAGGATCTCCTCCGCGCGTGCCTCGGGCGGGAGCGGCGGCGGCAGATGCGCGAGATCGAGGCAGTTCGGCACGATCGCGACCTTCGCCCCGCATTCCGCCGGCAAACCATCGAGAAAACGCCGGCGGATAAAATCGGAGGCGACGATGACGCCGGCGAGTTCGCCGAGCAGCGCCTTTCGCGCCGCCGCTGTTCCGCTCGCGCGCATGCCCTGCGGGTCATTCTGCAGGCAAAGCACCACTGGCGCCCTGCCGCGGGTTGCGAGGAACCGGGCGATATCGGGGCGGTTATGGACCTCGATCAACGCCGGCGAGACGGCGCGCGCGATGCGCCGCACCCCGAGCGCATAGCGCAGCGCGCGCCGGAGCGGGCGAAAGGCCGGCGGCACCGGCCGGAACGCGACCCCGGGGAAAGAGGCGAGGGGGGTTACCGGGCCGAGAACCAGGGGCGCGAAAGCCTCGCTCCGCGCGAAAAGCCGCGCGACCATGAGCGAGATGGCGCCGGCGGCCTCGGGCGAGAAGATTTCGCTCGGCGGCAGAACGTCGAGGATGGGTGGTGCGGTCATGGCCGGAGAGAGTAGAGACGCGCCCATGGCCGCGCCAGCCATCCGAGCCGCTATTTCCCCGGCCGGAACGGCCCGGCCGGGGGCAGTGAAGACGGTCTCAGCCGAACAGCCGGGCGGCGATCCCGGCGACATGGGCGCCCTGGAAGCGAGCGATCTTCAGCTCGTTCTCGGAGGGCTGGCGCGAGCCGTCGCCGGCGGCGATGGTGGTCGCGCCATAGGGCGTGCCGCCGCTCACCTCGCTCAGGATGGTAAGTCCGGGCTCGGAATAGGGCACGCCGACGATGATCATGCCGTGATGCAAAAGCGTCGTGTGGAACGAGGTGATGGTGGTCTCTTGGCCGCCATGCTGGGAGGCGGTGGAGGCGAAGACGCTGCCGATCTTGCCGATCAGCTTGCCCTGCGCCCAGAGGCCGCCGGTCTGGTCGAGGAAGTTACGCATCTGCGCCGCCATGTTGCCGAAGCGGGTCGGCGCGCCGAAGATCACCGCGTCATATTCCGCGAGTTCGTCCGGGGTTGCGATCGGCGCCGCCTGGTCGAGCTTGACATGCGCCTTCTCGGCGACCTCGCGCGGCATCAATTCCGGCACGCGCTTGATGGTGACGGCGCTGCCGGCGACCGAGCGCGCGCCCGCGGCCACGGCTTCGGCCATCTTTTCGATATGGCCATAGGTCGAGTAATAGAGAACCAGGATTTTCGCCATGTGACAGGCTCCTTGGGGATCGGGTTGGGGTTGCGGCGTTCTCACGGTATAAACTTTGATCCCGTAAGATAACGCAGGTTTTTATCGCCGATCCGCGCCGCCGTCGAGAGGAAAGTAGCGACGATGACGATGTCACGAGACCGCGAGGGCGAAACCAAGGAGAAAAACATGCTGATACAACGGGTTGGACGAGGCATGATCCTTGCCGGCTGGCTTTTCGCCGGCTGCGCGGAGGCGCCGCAATCCTCGACCCCACCCTTCCCACCGGTGCCGCCGCCGCGCGAGGAAGCCATGCCGAAGCCGCCGGTCTCGGAGCAGGCGCTGCTCTGGCAGCCCGGCCATTGGGATTGGAACGGCCATGGCTATGACTGGATCGCCGGCAAATGGGTGCCGCGCGACGGCCACAGCAATATGTGGATGGAGGGCTATTGGAAGCGCGAACAGGGCGGCTGGGTCTGGATCGCCGGCCACTGGACGTAAGACTGGCCTGATTTTCCATCGCCGCTGGCAGGCCTCTTGATACGATACCCATGATGGGTATAAACTGCTTTGGTATCGGTGGCGAGGAGAAGAGGCGATGAGCTGTTGCGAGGAAAGCGGACACGACGTTCGCGCGCGCGATCCGGTCTGCGGCATGACGGTCGACCCAGCGACGGCAAAGCATCGTCATGAATACGCCGGTCGGAGCTATGTCTTCTGCTCGGCCAAATGCCGGGAAAAATTCGCCGCCGATCCCCTCCACTACCTGGCGCCGCGGGAAGAGGCCCCGCCCCCACCCCAGCAGCCCCAGGGCCAGCCCCAGGGCACGCTTTATACCTGCCCGATGCACCCCGAGGTGCGGCAGGATCATCCCGGATCCTGCCCTCTCTGCGGCATGGCGCTCGAACCTCTCGCGCCGAGCGCGGAAACCGGGGAAAACGCCGAACTGGTCGATATGCGGCGGCGCTTTTGGCTTGCCCTCGCCTTGACCGTGCCGGTCTTCGTGCTGGCGATGGGAAGCCATGTGCCGATCCTCGGGCCAGGGCTCGGCCATCTCGTCCCGCCGGCGGCATCGGCCGTGATCCAACTTCTGCTGACGACGCCGGTCGTCGTGGGGACGGGCTCCCTCTTCTTCACGCGCGGCTGGCGGTCGGTCATCAACCGCAGTCTCAACATGTTCTCACTGATCGCGCTCGGGGTCGGCACGGCCTATCTCTACAGCCTCGTCGCGGCGGTTGCGCCATGGATCTTCCCCGCCGGATTCCGCGCGGCCGACGGCACGGTCGATACCTATTTCGAGGCCGCCGCGATGATCACCGTCCTCGTTTTGCTCGGCCAGGTGCTCGAACTCAGGGGTCGTGAGCAGACCGGTGCGGCCATCCGCGCGCTCCTCAACCTTGCCCCCAAGACGACGCGGCGCCTGCGTGCTGACGGGACGGACGAGGAAATCGCGCTCGATCACGTGCAGGTCGGCGACCGGCTGCGCATCCGCCCGGGCGATGCCGTCCCCGTCGATGGCGTGGTGCTGGAGGGTAAGAGCAGCCTCGACGAAGCGATGGTGACGGGCGAGGCGATGCCGGTCGCCAAAGAGGCCGGGGACACCCTCATCGGCGGCACAGTGAACGGCACCGGAGCACTCGTCATGCGGGCAGAGAAGGTGGGCGCCGATACCGTCTTGGCGCGTATCGTCACCATGGTCAGCGAAGCGCAGCGCTCGCGCGCCCCGATCCAGCGCCTCGCCGATCTCGTCGCCGCCTGGTTCGTCCCGGCGGTCATCGCCGTTGCGGCCCTGTCCTTCGTCTTATGGGCGATCCTCGGGCCTGCGCCGGCACTGGCCTATGGTTTGCTCGCCGCGGTTGCGGTCTTGATCATCGCCTGCCCCTGCGCTCTCGGTCTGGCGACACCGATGTCGATCCAGGTCGGGGTCGGCAAAGGGGCGAGCGTCGGCGTGCTGATCAAATCTGCCGAGGCTCTCGAACGGATGGAGAAAATCGATACCCTGGTCGCCGACAAGACCGGCACCCTGACCGAGGGCAAGCCGCGCGTCACGCAAATCGTGACCGTCCCCGGCTTCACCGAAAGCGAGGTGCTGAGGCTCGCGGCGAGCCTTGAGCGGTCGAGCGAGCATCCGCTCGCCGCGGCGATCGTCCATGCCGCGCGCGAGCGCGAGATCGCGCTCGCCAATCCCACCGCATTCTCGTCGATCACCGGCCAGGGCATCAGCGGCCGCCTCGGGGAGCGGCGTGTCGTGCTCGGCAATGCCAAGCTGATGGCGGTGGAAGGTGTTGCGCTCGCCGATCTCGCCGCGACGGCCGACGAGCTTCGCGCCGAGGGGGCGACGGCGCTCTTCGTCGCGGTGGACGGCAAACCCGCCGGCATTATCGCCATCGCCGACCCGATCAAGCCGACCACGCCGTCCGCGCTCGCTTCACTCCGCGCCGAGGGGGTGCGCATCGTGATGCTGACCGGCGATCATCGCCGCACGGCCGAGGCCGTCGCGCGTAAGCTCGGCATCAGCGATGTCGAGGCCGAGGTTCTTCCCGAGCAGAAGCACGAAGTTGTTCGCAGGTTGCGCGCCGAGGGCCATGTGGTGGCGATGGCCGGTGACGGCGTCAACGATGCGCCGGCGCTCGCCGCGGCCGATATCGGCATCGCCATGGGCACCGGGACGGATATCGCGATGCGGAGCGCCGGGGTGACGCTGGTCAAGGGCGACCTCGCCGCGATCGTGCGGGCACGCCAGCTGAGCCGGGCCACGATGCGCAATATCCGCCAGAATCTCTTCTTTGCCTTCGCCTATAACGCCATCGGCGTGCCGGTGGCGGCGGGGCTGCTCTATCCTTGGTTCGGCGTGCTCCTGAGCCCGGTGATCGCGGCGCTGGCGATGTCGCTGAGTTCGGTCTCGGTGGTCATGAACGCGCTCCGGCTGCGGCATATGTGAGCGCGCCGATGCGGGCGCGATCCGCCGGGATGCCCGCGAGAGTTTGGTTTTCTCGCCCGCCCCCGCTTTCGGTGCGGCGGGATCGCGGTCTATTCTCCCCTGAGCCGCGTTCAGGAGAGAGACATGGAACCACTCGTCAGCACATCCTGGCTTGCCGAACATCTCGGGGAGGACGGCCTCGTTCTGTTCGATGCGACGATGTATCTGCCCAATGAGAGCAAGAACGGCCGTGAGGAATTCGCGCGCGCGCATATTCCGGGCGCCGGGTTTTTCGATATCGACGAGATCGCCGATCCCGAAAGCCATCTTCCGCACATGGTGCCGACGCCGAGCCGGTTCGCTGCACTGATCGCGGCGCTCGGCGTGAGCAATGCGAGCCGGGTGGTATTCTATGACCAGAAGGGGCTTTCCTCGGCGGCGCGCGGCTGGTGGCTGATGGGGCTGTTCGGCCATGATCGGGCGGCGGTGCTCGATGGCGGGCTGCCGAAATGGCTGCGCGAGGGCCGCCCGACGGAAGCGGGGCCACCGGTGCCGCGCGCACGCGGCGATTTTTCCCCGGCCTTTCGCCCGAAGCGTCTCCGTGGTCTCGGCGACATGATGGAGAATCTCGCAAGCTGCGCCGAATTGGTGCTCGACGCGCGGGCCGCCGGCCGCTTCGCCGGCACCGCGCCCGAGCCGCGCCCTGGCCTTGCGAGCGGCCATATCCCGGGAAGCCGCAATCTTCCCTATAACATGCTCTTGAACAATGACGGGACGATGAAGCCGGCCGAGCAATTGCGCGCCGCTTTCGCCGCCTGTGGTGTTGCGGAGAATAGCGCGGTGGTGACGTCTTGCGGCTCTGGCGTCTCGGCCGCCATTCTCACGCTCGGCCTGACCCTTGCCGGCTATCCAAGCGGCGCGCTTTATGATGGCTCCTGGACCGAGTGGGCGAGCCGGCCCGAGACGCCGAAGGGATCCTGATACGATGGCCGAAGACACGCCGAAAGCGCGGCTGCGCGCCGATACCCGTCTCGTTCAGGTCGGACGCGCAGGCGTGCGAGAACAAGGCTTCGTCAACCCCGCCCTCGTGCGCGGCTCGACGGTGCTCCATCCCTCCTGCGCCGACCGCGCCGCCGCCGGTGGCCGCCGCCTCGAACAGGCGCTGGTCTATGGGCTCCTTGGGACGCCGACCCATTTCGCGCTCGAAGACGCGATCGCCGAGATCGAGGGCGGAACACGTTCGCAGATCGTCTCCTCGGGGCTCGCCGCCTGCACCCTTCCGCTGATGGCCTATCTCAAATCCGGCGATCACTGCCTGATGCCGGACAGCGTCTATGGCCCGACGCGGCATTTTTGTGACACCGTGCTGAGCGGGCTTCGCATCAACACCACCTATTACCCGCCGGCCATCGATCCGGCTGCCCTCGCCCTGATGTTTCGCCCGACGACGCGGGTCTTGTTTCTCGAAAGCCCCGGCAGCCACAGTTTCGAGATGCAGGACGTGCCGGCGCTGGCTGAGGCCGCCCATGCCCGCGGCATTAAGGTGCTGATGGACAATACCTGGGGCATCCATTTCTTCCAGCCCTTCACCCATGGCGTCGATGTCTCGATCCAGGCGCTGACGAAATATGTCGGCGGCCATTCCGATGTGCTGCTCGGCGCCATCACCACCCGCGCCGAGGAGGATTGGGAGCGGGTGCGGGGGGCGGCCCTTGCTTTCGGCCAATATGCGAGCCCGGATGATTGCTGGCTGGCACTCCGCGGCGTGCGCACGCTTTCGGTCAGGCTCTATCACCAGATGGAATCGGGCCTCCGCGTCGCGCGCTGGCTGAGCGAGCGGCCTGAGGTGCAGAGCGTGCTCCATCCCGCCCTTCCTGGTGCTCCGGGTCATGCGATCTGGCAGCGCGACTATACCGGCGCCTGCAGCCTGTTCGGCGTCGTTTTCCAGCCCGAGATCAGCGCCGCTTCGATGATCGCGATGATCGATGCCCTCACTCTGTTCGGCATCGGCGCATCATGGGGGGGCTATGAGAGTCTGGCACTGCCGACCACCGGGACCATCCGCCGCACTGCTTCGCCGCCGCTGCCCGGCCCGGCGGCGCGCTTTCACATCGGGCTCGAGGATCCAGCCGACCTCATCGCCGACCTCGCCCAGGCATTCACCCGCCTGCAGCCCCGCTAGTGTCCCGATTCCGAAGTCCGTTCGGATCGTGTGATCATGCGAGGCGCTTTTCCGTCTCGGCATCGAAGATGTGTGCGGCGGCACGATCGATGCCGAGCGGAAGCATCTCGCCGACATCGATGGAGATGCGCTCGCGGAAGGCCGCGGTCAGCTTCTCGCCGCCAAGATCTAGCAAAACCTGGGTCTCCGATCCCGTCGGCTCGACGAGCAGAACGCGGGCCGGCAAGCCGCCGTCCTCAAGACGCAGATGTTCGGGCCGGATGCCATAGACCACGCGCCGCCCGGGTGTGAACGAAGGGGACGCCGGCATCCCCGCCGGCAAGGGCCAGCGCGTGCCGGAAGCGCTGATGACCTCGCCCTCGGCCAGCGTGCCGGAGATGAAATTCATCCCCGGTGATCCCAGAAACCCGGCGACGAAGAGGTTTTCCGGCCGATCATAGAGCGCGAGCGGCGCGCCGATCTGCTCGATGTGGCCGCTCCGCATGATGACGATCTTATCCGCCATCGTCATCGCCTCGATCTGATCATGCGTGACATAGACCGTCGTGGTCCGGAGACGCTGCTGGAGTTCCTTGATTTCGGCACGCATCTGCAGGCGGAGTTTGGCGTCGAGATTGGAGAGCGGTTCGTCGAACAGGAACACGCGCGGGTCGCGCACCAGGGCGCGGCCCATGGCAACACGCTGGCGCTGGCCGCCCGAGAGCTGACGCGGATGGCGATCCAAAAGTGCTTCAAGGCCGAGAATTTGCGCGGCCTTGGCGACCCGGGCCGCGATCTCAGCGGCATTGGTGCGCGCAAGACGAAGCGCGAACGACATGTTCTGGCTCACCGTCATGTGCGGATAGAGCGCGTAATTCTGAAACACCATCGCGACATCGCGCGCTTTCGGCGGAATGTCGTTGACGCGCCGGCCATCGATGAGAATTTCGCCGTCGCTGATGTCTTCGAGGCCTGCGATCATGCGGAGCAGCGTCGTTTTGCCACAGCCAGACGGGCCGACGAGAATGACGAATTCGCCATCGGCGATGTCGACATCGACGCTATGCAAAACCTCGACCGGGCCGAAAACCTTGCGGACCCCTTTGACCGTTACCGTCGCCACGACGCACCCCCCAAATGTCGAAACCCCTCAGCTGATTGCGGCTTCATAAGCACCGAGAACAAGATCGATCATGGCGAGGACCAGACCGCGCCCCGAAAATACCTCTCCGCTCGCGACACGCGGATAAAGGGCCGGTAAAAACTGATGGATGAGTGGCGCGGGGAGGGAGCCGGCGGGGAAACGCGCGAGCAGCGCCTCGACGCATCCTCTTGCATCATCTTCCTGCCAGTAATAGCGAATGCGATCGCTATAGCCGTAATGGCGCTGAATTTTCTGCGCCGCATCATCCCCCGTGGCATAATTTTTCCAGAATTCGGGGCGCGCCATCATCAATTTTTCCATCACCGCCCGCAGTGAGCCGGCATCGCCGCCATCGAGAAAAGCGGCGATACCATCGAGCGCATAAAGCGCCTCGCGCAGCGCAAAGGTGAGAGCGGGGCCGACTTTCAGTATGGCGAATCCATCGGCGACGAGTGCCCGAAGTGCGGAGACGGGCTGATAATCCGTCGAATGCGCCTCGAAAACACGCCCTGGCATGCGATCGAGCATCGCCGGCAAAGCGCCCACCTTCGCCGGGTCGTAAATCGCGACATCGACATTATCGAATTCGATGCCGGGCTGCACGACCATGGCGATGACGCGAGCGAACGCATCGTCGAGACCGCGCGCTGCGAAACATTCCCGATGGAGGGTGAAACTCGCGCGAGCGGCCACGGGATCGGTCGGCGTGATCGCGGCGATTTCGCCCCGCCCGCCGCCAGCCGGCGGCACCTCGGTGCCGATGACATAGACCGGCGCGGGAAGCCCCACCTCTCGTGCCGTCTCCTCGGCGACCGCTGCGAGGTGAACGGCGCGTTCGGCCATGATCGCCTCATCCAAAACCGGTGGATCATCGGCGCAGGCCATGCTGGCATCGAGATGGATCTTCTGAAACCCGGCGCGGACATAGGCGCGGATCATCGAGGCGGCTTCGGAACACGCTGTCGCCGCCGGCGCGTCCCGCCAGGGGAGTGGGCCGAGATGATCGCCACCGAACAGGATTTTCTCTGGCGTCAGACCGATTTTCTCTGCGATCGCAAGAATCTTGGCGCGAAACGAGGCCGGCGTCTCGCCGCTATAGCCGCTGTGATGGTTGACCTGATGGCAGGTGGCTTCGATCAGAACATGGTTGCCGGTTCTGTTGGCTCGCGCAATCGCCGCCTCGATGACCAAGGGGTGAGCCGAACACACCGAGACGATGCCGGCTCGCCCGCGCGCCGCGGCAAGGCCACGCAAGACAGCATCAGCGCTCGCGGCTGTCATCAACTCATCCAATTGCCACCATCGACATTATAGGTTTGCGCGACGATATACTCGGCATCGTCGCTGGCGAGAAAAACCGCCATGCCGGTCAGATCCTCCGGCCTTCCCATGCGCCCATAGGGCACCGCCGCGCCGACCTTGCGTTTTTTTTCACCGACCGGCAGGTTTTCATATTTGGCGAACAAACGATCGACCTCGTCCCACATCGGTGTGTCGACCACACCGGGGGCGATGGCGTTGACGTTGATCCGGTGCTTGATCAGAGCGAGGCCGGCGCTCTGGGTGAAGCTGATGACGGCGGCCTTGGAAGCGCAATAGAGCGAGACCAGCGCCTCGCCGCGACGTCCCGCCTGGGAGGCGAAATTGATGATCCTGCCGCCCGTCCCTTGCGCGATCAT
>JAKAQU010000381.1 GCA_021819535.1 Pseudomonadota bacterium
CCGATCTGGGAGACCGAAGAGATGGCCGTAGGCGGCACTCATCAATTCGTCGGCGCGCTTGGTCGCGGCATAGAGCGACGTCGGATGATCGACGCGGTCGCCCTCGGCGAAGGGCAGCAGGCTATTGGCGCCATAGACCGAGGACGAGCTGGCATAGACCAGGTGTTCGAGCCGCTCCAATCGCCGCGCCAGTTCCAGCACCACGAGATGGCCCATGACATTGGCGCTGACATAGGCGTAAGGATCGACGAGCGAATGCCGCACCCCGGCCTGTGCCGCGAGATGGATGATGCGGCGGATTTCGGGGAATTCCGCGACCGCCGCCGCCATCGCCGCGCGATCGGCGATGTCGAGGCGGCGGAAGGTGAACCGGGGGTGGTCCGCAAGCCGTGCCAGCCGCGCCGCCTTGAGCCGCACGTCGTAATAGGGGTTGAGATCGTCGATCCCGAGCACCGCCTCGCCGCGCGCGAGCAGCGCGTCCGCGACGTGATAGCCGATGAACCCGGCGGCACCGGTGACAAGAACGGTCATGCCGGGCGCACGAACGAACGCGCGACCAGCCGGTCCTCAAGAAGTTCAAGAATGGCGTGGCCGAGAGCGATGTGGCATTCCTGGATGCGCGCCGTCTCGCTATCCGGCACCAGCAACACATGATCGCAGGCGTCGCGCGCCGGGAGCCCGGCGCCGCCGAGCAGCCCGACGGTGACGATCCCCATCTCGCGCGCCGCCACGAGCGCGCGGCAGACATTTTCCGACCGCCCCGAGGTGGTGATGCCGAACAAGATATCGCCCGCCCGCCCGAGGCCGCGGAGCGGCCGCTCGAACACCTGGGCGAAGCCGTAATCATTGCCGCAAGCGGTCAGCGCCGCCGGATCGAGCGTCAAGGCCAGCGCCGGAACCGATGGCCGCTCCGTCTTGGGGCGCAGCCGGATCAGCATCTCGGTCGCGAGATGCTGGGCATCGGCCGCCGAGCCGCCATTGCCGCAAAACATCAGCTTGCCGCCGCCGAGAAGTGCCGCCTCGGCGGCATCGACCACCGCGACCACCGTATCCGCCATCTCGTCCGCGATCCTGAGCTTGAGCGCCGCCGAGCGCCGCAGCATCGCTGAAAATCGTGCCTTTTCATCCATATTCCCTTGTTCCTCCGCCGCGTGCTGCCAAAATAGCGGCACAGCCTTGACCAATCCTTGATGGCACAGCGCCGACCGCCAAGGTAGTGACATCTCTCCCATCGTGAGCCGGACCATGCGCCATTTTCCCATTTTTCTCGACCTCGCCGGCCGCCGCGCACTGGTGCTCGGCGAGGGCGAGATCGCCGAGCGCAAGGCGGAGGCGCTGGCCGCGGCCGGCGCCCTGGTTCTGCGCCAGCCGCGCTTTGCCGCAAGCGCCCTCACCGGGGTCGCGATCGCGATCGGCGTCGGTGCCCCCGACCAGGATCTCCAGGCGCTGGCCGAGGCCGGAAAAGCGCTCGGCATCCCGGTCAACATCGTCGATCGGCCGGAACTCTCGGGCTTCATCATGCCGGCGGTGATCGACCGCGAGCCTTTGACCATCGCCATCGCCTCGGGTGGCGCGGCCCCTGTCCTCGCGCGGCAAATCCGGGCGCGGATCGAGGCGCTGATCCCGCCCGGCTATGGGCGGCTCGCCGCGTTTCTCGGCGACGCACGCGCCGAGCTTCGCCGCCGTCTCCCCGATCTCGCGTCGCGCCGGCGGCTGATCGAGCGCCTGCTCGGCGGCCGGGTCGCGCAGCTGGTTTTCGCCGGCCGCGAGGCGGAAGCGCGCCTTGCCCTCGCCGCCGAACTCGACGCGAGCGCCGGCGACCCCGCGCCGGGGATGGTGTTTCTCGTCGGTGCCGGGCCGGGTGCGGCCGATCTCCTGACCCTCCGCGCCCAGCGCCTGCTCGGCGAGGCCGATGTCATCGTGCATGACCGGCTGGTGTCGGACGCCGTGCTCGATCTCGCCCGGCGCGATGCGGCACGGATTTTCGTCGGCAAGGCGCGTGCCCATCATTGCCTGCCGCAAGCCGAGATCAACGCCTTGCTGGTGCGTCTCGCGCGCGAGGGGAAGACAGTGGTGCGGCTCAAGGGCGGCGATCCCTTCGTCTTCGGCCGTGGCGGCGAGGAGGCGGAGGCGCTGGCCGAAGCCGGCATCGCCTGCGAGATCGTCCCTGGCGTCACCGCGGCGCTGGCCTGCGCCGCCGCCGCCGGCATCCCGCTCACCCATCGCGACGCCGCGCGCTCGGTGACGCTGCTCACCGGCCACAGCAAGGAGGGGGTGATCGACCTCGATTTCGCGACCCTCGCGCGGCTCGGCGGCACGCTCGCGATCTACATGGGGATCACCGCGCTGCCGCGCCTTGCCGCCGGCTTCACCGCGGCGGGCCTCTCGCCGGAGACGCCGGCGGCCCTGATCGAGCGCGGCGGCACGGAGGCAGAGCGGAGCCTCTTCGCATCGCTCGCCGCCCTTCCCGCCCGCGCCGCCGCCTGGTCCTCGGGGGGGGCAGCGCTGCTCCTGATCGGCCCCGCCGTCGCCCGTGCGACCCGACCCCGCGATGAAACCGCGCAATAGCGCGCCGGAGCCG
>JAKAQU010000382.1 GCA_021819535.1 Pseudomonadota bacterium
CCATTGGCAGCCATCGCTCTACGCTATGCCGTCGGCGGGTGCGCGAAGAGCTTGGCCCCTCTCACCCATTTTCAGCCATTCTCGCAGGATCTCATCCGAGAGCATCATCGCCTCCACGCCGGGCGGCGATATTACGGTAATCCCGGGGCCGCGAACAGGTGGCGGGTGGCGCCGGCGCTCAGGGCGAGAGGGTGATGCGGGCGGCGATGGTATCGGGTGTTGCCGGAATGGCGAGCATTTCGCCGTCCCGCCAAGGGGTGAGGAGATCGGCGGCGTTGCGGCTCAGGAGATTGCCCGATTGGCCGGGCGCGATCATGAAACGGCTCGCGTCGGGATTGGCGAGGTCATAGACGCCGCGATAGGAGGCGCCGTGGACGGCGTCCAAGCTCTCCGGCCCCATCGCGGCGCGGTCGATGGTCGCGTCATCGCCGCCATCGGGGATGCGAAATGTCGCCAACCGCCCGAGCCCGGGCAGGCGCGAGAGCAGCGGGTGGGCAAATACCGCCTGATGGGCCACCCCCCAGCGCCAGGCACGTGGATCGGGGCCGAACGCGCGGGCCAGCATACCGGCGGCGTGATCGAGAGCTTGCAGAAGCGCCGGCGTGCAATCCCCGCCGCACCAGAGTGCCGCCCCTTCCGGCGTGAAGAGGGAGGCGGTGAATTCGAGCGCGGGGGCTGCCGGATTGCCGGGCGCGAGGCCGTTTGCCGCCAGGACGTCGGCATAAAAGCGCCGCATCCAGGCATTGAAGATCAGCGGCTCCGGCCGGCCTGCCGCCATCTCGCCCTGCCAGCCGGAAAGTAGTGCGAGCGCGGTCGCACCCAGCCCCGGCGGTGGCTGCAATGGCCGGAGCGCGGGCAGGATCTGGGCGGCGAAGGTGCTCACGGTATCGGCCTGCATCGCGGCGAAATCGCTCACTGAGAGCTTGTCCTTGGCGGCGAGCAGAGCGTGGATGCGCCGCGCCCGCCAATCGCCCGGCCAGTCGGTGCCGAGAAACGCCCCGCCCGGCAGCGGTGCGATCTCTTCATTGGCGTTGACGAGATGCCCGCTCGCGGGGGCCATGACATGGGGCAGCGCATCACCCTCCGCCCAGCCGATCCAGTCATGGGCGGTATCGGCGCCGTTTTGCGGCGCCGGGCCTTCGGGCGTGCGCCGGATGGGCACGCGGCCGGTGACGAAAAGCGCGATCCGCTCGCGATCGGCGACCATCAAATTCTGCACCGGCGCGCTGACGTGCGGCGCCGCCATGCCTGCCTCGGCGACCGAGCGCGCGTGATCGAGGGCGTAGAGCCCGCTCGCCGCCGTGCCCGGGCTCGTGAGATTGGCCATGGCGACGGCGAAAACGCGCGTCTCGCCGGGGATCAGATCGCTGATCACCGGGCCATGGCGGGTCGCCCGCACGGTCATGACCACGTCCGGCGCCCCGCGCACCTTGATTCTCTCCTCGCGGAGACCGTAGGCGAGCGGGCCGGTCGGGCCGAGATAATGGCCGGAATCGACTGGGGTTTCGACGAACACGTCCTCGGTATCGGCGCTGTTGGAGGTGAAGCTCCAGGCGATATGGCCGTTCTGGCCGAGAATGAGAAACGGCACGCCGGGCGCGGTCGCGCCGGTCCATGTGCCCGCCGGCGTCGTGATGCGGGCGAGATACCAGAGGCCGGGGAAGCTGAAGCCGAGATGCGGATCGCCGGCGAGAAGCGGCGCTCCGGTCTCGCTATGTGCGCCATCGACCGCCCAGGCGTTCGATTCCTCGGCCGGTTCATTGAACGGCGCCGGAAGCGGCGGCATCGCGGCGAGAATTTGGCCGGCGAGGCCGGCGAAGCGTTGATCGCGCGCGGCCGCGTCGGGCCGGCCCGCGCCTTTCTGCGCCGGCCACAGCGCTCCGATGCGCTCGGGCGTGAGTTTCGGGTCGGCGGCAAGCGCGATCCGGGCCAGTTCCACCCGCTCATTGGTGGCGAGATACCAGCCCATGAGATGGCCCCAGAGCAGCGAATCGACCGCGGTCCAGGGGTCCAGATGGCGGAAGAAAATGCACTCCAGACACGCATAGCGCCCGCGCGCGGCAAGCCAGGCATTGACGCCGGTGGCATAGGCATCGAGATCGGCGCGGACGGCAGGCGGCAGCGTCGCGTATTCGGCGAGCGCGCCCTGGCGGAGCCCGAGCGTGCGCATCAGCCGGTCACTCTTGAGGCCGGCCGGACCAACCCATTCCGCAAGCCGGCCGGAGACCGTGCGCCGCATCAGTTCCATCTGGAACAGCCGATCGCGGGCGTGGACATAGCCGAGCGCGAGCGCGGCATCGGTCTCGCTGCCCGCCTCGATGCGCGGAATGCCGTGGCCATCGAAGCCGATCGCAACCGGGGCGCCGAGCGCCGAGACCCGCAGCGTCTCGACGGCCGGCGGCAAGGTGAACCATGCCATCCCGCCGGCAATGACGAGGACGAACAGCAGTATCGCCGCCCCGCCGCCGATCAGCCGCCGCGCTAGACGTGCTATTTTCTTCATCGTCTCCCGTGCGGTGGCTTCGGGTCGGGGTTAGGAAATATTATGCGAACGCAACCAGAAAAAAGCTTCTTT
>JAKAQU010000383.1 GCA_021819535.1 Pseudomonadota bacterium
GCTGTCCGGCCAGCGAAGTTTATAGGTCGCGCCGGTGAGTTTTTCCGCGCGCAACAAAAGCTCTCCCGCCGCCGGCGCCGGCTGCGCACTCGCCGCCGGTTTCACCTCGAGCACCGAGCCGGTGATCGCGTTCGGGCGATAGGTGGTGCAGCCCTTGCAGCCGGAACGATAGGCGTCGCGGTAGACCTCCTGGAAATCGGCGAAGGAAATATCCTCGGGCACGTTGACGGTTTTCGAAATCGCGCTGTCCACGTGACGCTGCACGGCGGCCTGCATGCGCACATGCTCGGCCGGCGTCAGATCCTGCGCGGTGACGAAATGCGCCGGCAGCGGCGCCTCGGCCCCGAAGATGTCACGATAGAGCCTGATCGCGTGGTCGGAAACCTCCTCCTCGCGGAGGGTGCCATCGGGCTCGCGCACCTTGCGGGTGTAGCTGTGCGCGAAAACCGGCTCGATGCCGCTTGAGATATTGTCGGCGAAAAGGGAAATCGTGCCGGTCGGCGCGATCGAGGTGAGCAGCGCATTGCGGATACCGTGTTCGGCGATCAGCGCGCGCACATCCTCATCCAGTTCACGCACGCTCTCGCCGGCGAGATAGCGATCGCGCTCGAACAGCGGAAAGGCGCCTTTTTCCGCCGCGAGTTGCGCGGACGTGCGATAGGCGGCGCGGTTGACGAGACGCGCCCATTCGCCCGCGAGCGCCGCCGCCGCCGGCGTGCCATAACGCTCGCCGCACATCATCAAGGCATCGGCAAGCCCGGTCACGCCAAGCCCGATCCGCCGCTTGGTGAGCGCCTCGGTATGCTGCTTTTCCAAGGGAAAGCCCGAGACATCGATGGTGTTGTCCATCATCCGCACCGCGGTCGCCACCAGCTCGTCGAGGAGGGCGGTATCGAGAGAGGCTTTCGGCGTGAACGGTGCGCGCACCAGGCGGGCGAGATTGATCGAACCGAGGAGACAGGCGCCATAGGGCGGCAAAGGCTGCTCGGCGCAGGGGTTGGTCGCATGGATGGTTTCGCAATAGGCGAGGTTGTTGCGGGCATTGATGCGGTCGATGAACAAAACCCCAGGCTCGGCGTAGTCGTAGGTTGCGCGGGTGATGCCATCCCAGAGCGCGCGGGCGCGAAGGGTGCGATAGGTCTTGCCCTCGAAGCGGAGCGGCCATTCCGCATCGGCGTCCACCGCCGCCATGAAATCATCGGTGACCAGCACCGAAAGATTGAAATTACGCAGCCGCCCGGGCTCGCGCTTGGCGGCGATGAAGGCTTCGATGTCGGGATGATCGCAGCGGAGTGTCGCCATCATCGCGCCGCGCCGCGCCCCGGCCGACATGATGGTGCGGCACATCGCATCCCACACATCCATGAACGAAAGCGGGCCGGAGGCATCGGCGCCGACGCCCTTGACCGCCGCCCCTTGCGGCCGAAGCGTCGAGAAATCATAGCCGATCCCGCCGCCCTGCTGCATGGTGAGTGCGGCTTCGCGCAAATGCTCGAAAATCGAGCCGAGATCGTCCGGGATGTCGCCCATGACGAAGCAGTTGAACAAGGTGACGCGCCGGCCACTGCCCGCGCCCGAGAGGATACGCCCGGCGGGGAGAAAGCGAAAATCGTCGAGTGCCGCATAAAACCGCTCCTCCCAGAGCGCCGGCTCGCGCTCGGGCGCGGCCAGGGCGCGCGCAACCCGCCGCCAGCTATCCTCGATGCTGCGGTCGATCGGCGCGCCATCGAGGGTTTTCAGACGGTATTTGGCATCCCAGACCTGGCGCGAAATCGGCGCGATGCGCGCCGCGGCGCCGGATCCGGTGATCGGGATATCCATGACATTTCCTTCCACGACAGACGAGCCCACCCCGTCGCCGGCCCTGCGTGCGGCCCGACTCCGAAGACCGGGGAGTATAGGCATTTTCCCCCGCCGCGTCAGACGCGCGATCAATGCGCGCGCGTCCGCCTTCGGTCAGCGCCGCCCGCCCTTCACCGGCCGCGCGCCAAAGTCACGGCACGCTATCCACGTTGCGCCATTCATGGCGCGCGGGCGACGATGACCGCCTCCTGACCTTCGGCGAAGAGGTGGATTTTCGTCTCGCGGAAGCCGGCGGCGAGAAAAGCGGCGGCGATTTCCTCGGCGCCGAGGAGATGGTTGCCCTGGACATGCTCGGTCAGATTCTGAAACGCCATCCTCGCCCAGCCTGGCTGGCGCAGCATCGCCCGATCATTCGGCCAGTTCGGCTCCCAGATCACCGCCGCACCGCCGGGCTTGAGCTGGCCGCGCAAACGATCGAGGAAGGGTGCGATGCCGCCCTCCCAGACGTGATGCAGCGCCCGGTTCATGGCGATGAGAGCGGCGGGCTCGGCGAGCGCGAGCGCATGCGCGTCGCCAACCTCGAAAGAAAGCCGCCCCGCCAGCCCCTCGGCCGCGGCCCGCGCGCGCGCCTGCGCGACGTTTTCCGCAAACCCGTCGATCCCGAGACCGCGCAGATGCGGATAACGCCGCGCGAGCGCCCGCAAATACCAGCCATTGCCGCAGCCGAGATCGACGGCGAGCCCGCCCAGGCCGTCGATCTCGGCCAAA
>JAKAQU010000384.1 GCA_021819535.1 Pseudomonadota bacterium
CGGCGCAATTTCCAGGCTGCCCGTGCCGCCGAGACCGAGGCCGCGCCGCCGCCCGCGCCGCGTGCGCGCTATGTGGAAGAGGAGCCGCGCGCCAGCGTGCGCCCGGCGAGCGAGGAGGATATCGGCCTCGAGATCCCGACCTTCCTGCGCCGGCAGACCTCGTGAATTGTGCCGATTTCATGGCAAAAATGCTGTAGGAATAAGATCTTGCCACGAAACATTCAGCAATAATGATTGACTGGCGCCGCCCCCCGAAGCGGCCTAGCTTTAGGGGGCGGAACGAATCCCGAGCGTTCCGTGCCGGCCGCCCCAAGATGCCCCGAGATAATGAACAAGCTGACGATGGGGCGGCGGGTGTGATATCAACGAGGCAGAATGGAACGATGGATTTCCTGACCGACACTCTTCCCGCTTGTGTTTTGCCGCAAGGCGAGATCCTCCCCGTGATCGCGGCGGAGGGGGGTTCGTCCGATGCCTCCGTCCTTTCCGGTCGCGGCAAGCGGCGCGCGGCGCGGCTTGTTCGCGAGTTGGGCGGGCGCGAGTTGGATGGGGTTTTCTCCCGGCAGCGGACGCTGAAGCAGGCCATCGATTGCGTCGGTGTCGGCCTTCATGGCGGGCGCCAGGTGAGGCTCACGCTCCATCCGGCGGCGCCGGGGGCTGGCATCGTGTTTCGCCGCGGCGATCTCGGGGTCGATATTCCGGCGCGTTTCGATGCCGTTGCCGATACCAGGCTCTGCACCGAAATCGCCGCTTATGAGCGGCCCGATGCCCGTATCGGCACGATCGAGCATGTCATGGCGGCGCTTGCCGGCTGTGGCATCGATAATGCGCTGGTCGAGGTCGATGGGCCGGAGGTTCCCATTCTCGACGGCTCGGCGGCGCCGTTCGTTTTCCTCATCGATTGCGCCGGCACCGTCGAGCAGGAAATGCCGCGGCGGGTGATCGAAATTCTTCGCCCCATCGAGGTGCATTCCGGCGATGCGTTTGCGGCTCTGCTGCCGGCGGCGGGTGAGATCGATGCGTCGGGCGGCGGGCTCGACATGGCGCTCTCGATCGATTTCGCGGCGTCGGCGATCGGCCGCCAGGCGCTCAGGCTCCGGCTCACCGAGGCGGCTTTCCGCGAGGAATTGGCGGAGGCCCGCACCTTCACCCTGGCGGCGGAGGTCGATGCGCTGCGCGCCAGCGGCCGCGCCCGTGGCGGCAATCTCGACAATGCGGTGGTGGTCGATGGCGATCGCGTGCTCAATCCCGGTGGGTTGCGCGCCCCGGACGAATTCGTCCGCCACAAGCTTCTGGATGCGGTCGGCGATCTCGCGCTCGCCGGTGCCGTGCTGCGCGGGCGTTTCGTCGCCCATTGCTCCGGCCATGCCCTGAACAACCGCCTGCTGCGCGCGCTGTTCGCCGCCGGGGATGCCTTCCGCGACATCGTGCCGACGCAGTCCTCCCGCCTCTCGGCCGCCGCTTAAGACGGCTGATTTTCCCGGCCCGGCAGTGCCGCAGGCACTGCCAAGCGGAAAAAAAGTTTTTTGGTTCTTTTTTTCAAAAAAGAACCATTCTTTCCTTTCCCTTGTGATGGATTGAACAACCGCTACCCTCATGGCAGGAGAGGCGGGGAGGGGCTGCTCGGTGCCATTGATTCTGACCTCGTTTTTTCTGCTCCTCGTCGGTTTCGCCGCCGGGGTGCAGAATGCGCTGGCGGGTGGCGGCTCGTTTCTCACCTTTCCGGCGCTTTTGCTCGCCGGGATGGACGCGCGCGCGGCCAATGTCACCTCGACGGTCGCCCTCTTTCCGGGCCAGGTGACGACTGGGCTTGCCGGGCGGCGGGATGTGTCGGGCGGCGCTGGGCTCTCTTTTCTCCAGCTCGTTGGCATCAGCCTCGCGGGTGGTGTCGTCGGCGCGCTGCTCCTGCTCGCAACTCCACCCCGGTTTTTCGCGCGCCTCGTGCCGTATCTCGTTCTTTTCGCGACCGCCGTCTTCGCCTGGGGCAGTTTTCGCCCGCGCCGCGCGGCGGGGCTCCGCATCGGCCGCCCTGGTGCCGCGTTCGCGCAGTTCGTGATCGCGATCTATGGCGGGTATTTCGGCGGCGGGATCGGGTTCTGATGCTCGCCGTGCTCAGCCTCGCCGGGCTCGGCCTGCGCCAGGCGGGGGCGACCAAGAATGCGCTGGCGGCGGCGATGAATGCCGCCGCGGTCGCGGTGTTCGCCGGCGGGGGCGGGGTTCATTGGCTCGCCGCCGTGAGCCTTGGCGTCGGCGCCATCGCCGGCGGCCAGGTCGGGGCCTGGCTTTTGCGCCGGGTGGACGATCGCAAGCTTCGCCTCGGCGTCGTTGCGCTCGGTGTTGCGCTCACCATCGGGCTTTTCCTGCGCGCGCCTTGAGTGGCGAAAACACATGACGCGCGCGCGACACTCGGTTATAGGATGGCCGCCGATGAGCCCCGCGCCGCGCCTCCGACGTCCTAGCGTCTCGCGCCCCCGACTTGGGGCGGCGGCGGTGTTGCTGTTGGCGCTCGCCGGCTGCGGGAGTAGCGAAAGCCACGAGGACATCAGCAAGATCCCGGTCGAGCAGCTTTAT
>JAKAQU010000385.1 GCA_021819535.1 Pseudomonadota bacterium
ATGGCAACAAAATACCGCCTACGACCCCATCAAGCATCTCGCGGCAGCCAAAATCGCCACCTGACAACTTAAGGGTGGACACAGGGTGTCTCATGCCGCGAGATCCTTGGCGCGCCGCTGTTTTTCGGCGTGCGCGCGGGCGGCATCGCGCACCCAGGCGCCCTCTTCATGGGCGCGGCGGCGGGCGGCGAGGCGCTCGCGGTTGCAGGGGCCATGGCCGGCGAGAACGGCCTCGAATTCCGCCCAGTCGATCGGGCCGGTGCGCCAATGCCCGGCCGCGGGGTCGAAGCGAAGCTCGGGGTCGGGGATGGCGAGGCCGAGGAATTGCGCCTGTGGCACCGTCGCGTCGATGAATTTCTGGCGCAATTCATCGTTCGAGAAGCGCTTGATCTTCCAGGCGGAGGATTGCTGGCCGTGGCGGCTTTCGGGATCGGGCGGGCCGAACATCATCAATACCGGCCACCACCAGCGATCGAGCGCGTCCTGCGCCATCGCCTTCTGCGCCGCCGATCCGCGGCAGAGCGTCAGCATGATCTCGAAACCCTGGCGCTGGTGGAAACTTTCTTCCTTGCAAATGCGGATCATCGCCCGTGCATAGGGGCCATAGGAACAGCGGCAGAGCGGAATCTGATTCATGATCGCGGCGCCATCGACCAGCCAGCCGATGACGCCGATATCGGCCCAGGTCAGCGTCGGATAATTGAAAATCGAGGAATATTTCGCCTCACCCCGCAAAAGCTGTTCGACCAGCGCCTCGCGCGCGACGCCGAGCGTCTCGGCGGCGGCATAAAGATAGAGCCCGTGCCCGCCCTCGTCCTGCACCTTGGCGAGGAGGGCCGCCTTGCGGCGGAGCGAGGGCGCGCGGGTGATCCAGTTGCCTTCCGGCAGCATGCCGACGATTTCCGAATGCGCGTGCTGGCTGATCTGGCGGATCAGGGTGCGGCGATAGGCCTCGGGCATGGCATCGTTGGGTTCGATCCGCTGTTCGGCGTCGATCCGTGCCTGAAACCGCGCCGCCATCGCCGCGTCTTCCGCCGATCGCGTCTCCGGCTGCGTCTCGGCGGCGTTGAGAGCCTGGGTATACATCCGAAAACTTCCCCGCTGACAGGCTTGGCCCAGGAGGATATATAACGGAATATTCGCTTTCAACTATTTTCTGTAATTTGTTTCATGGCTGTGGCGAGACGGGTGAATTCGGCGACATCGAGCGTCTCGGCGCGGCGGGCCGGGTCGATGCCGGCCGCCGCGAGCAGCGCTTCGCCGCCGAGCGGGGCCAGTGCCCGGCGCAGCATTTTACGGCGCTGGCCGAACGCGGCGGCACTGACCCGCTCCAAGGCCGCACGCAAGGCCGGCGCCGGCTGCTCGGCATGCGGGGTCAGCCGCACCACCGCGGACGCGACGGCAGGCGGCGGGGTGAAGGACGCAGGCGGCAGGCGCAAGACAAGCTCAGGGCGAGAAACGAACTGCGCCAGCACCGCAAGCCGTCCATAGGCGGCACTTCCCGGCGCCGCACAAATCCGCTCCGCGACCTCAAGCTGGAACATCAGCACGAGCCGCGCGAAGGCGCCGGCCGCGCGCAGCCAGCCGATCAGAAGCGGGGTTGCGATGTTATAGGGAAGATTGGCAACGATGACACGCGGCGCGGGCGTGAGCGCCGGATAATCGAGCCCGAGCGCATCCGCCTCGATCACCGTGAGCCTCGGCCCGGCGACCGCCTGCAATTCGGCCAGCGCCGAGATCGCACGGCGGTCGATTTCGATCGCGGTGACGCTCGCGGCGTCGCTCCCCAGCAAGGCACGGGTGAGCCCGCCCGGCCCCGGCCCGACCTCGATCACATGCGCGCCCGAAAGCGGCGCGGCGAGGGCTGCGATGCGGGCGGTGAGGTTGAGGTCGAGCAGGAAATGCTGCCCGAGCGCCTTGCGCGCGGCAAGGCCATGGCGGGCAATGACCGCGCGCAAAGGCTCGGTGAAGGGGTCGTTGGTCAAGGAAGATTCTTCTTTTTCTGAAGAAAAAGAAGCAAAAAGACTTTTGTTCCGCTGTTTGGGGGGTGGGCAGTTTCGCACTTGGCCGCGGCTTTCACGGCGCCGGCGAGGGTGCGCCGGCCAGTGCCCGGATCCTGCGCGCCATCGCGGCGACACCATTGCCGCGATTGGTCGAGAGCGCCCCGATCAGCCCCCATTCCTTGAGAAAATCGGCGCCGGTCGCCAAAATCTCCGCCGGTTCCCGCCCGGAATAGACGCGGAGCAGAAGGGCGACCAGCCCCGCGACGATCGCCGCATCCGACAGGCCGGCAAGAAAAAGCTTTCCCGCCCGCCTCTCCGCCGCCATCCATACCTTGCTCTGACAGCCCTGCACGCGATGCGCATCATTCTGCCAGGCTTCGGGAAACGGCGGCAGCTTGCGGCCGAGATCGATGATGTGCTGATAACGCTCCATCCAATCATCGAACAAAGCGAGTTCCTCACCGATGGCAGCGATGGCCTCGGCGGCGCTGGCTTCCTCGGGCAGAACGAAGGGGTCTTGCGGCATCGCTCGGAAATGCGGGCCATGGCGCCGAGATC
>JAKAQU010000386.1 GCA_021819535.1 Pseudomonadota bacterium
CTCCGGTATTGAGGTTGAACGCACCCCCCCATGCCTCGGCGCCGCGCACCTCGGAGTCGTTATAGAAAGAGCCGCCGGCGGGATTGTCATCGAACACGCCGGCGAGCACGGTGAGCGAGTGGGTCGGCGCCGCGCGGAGGCGGACGCCGAGCGAAGACAGCGGATAGGCCGGCCCGCCGGCATACATGTCAGCGGACGGCAGCATCGGCCAGCCCATCATCATGTTCATGAACACCGTCGATGAATACTGGCTGACCATGAATTCCTGATCGACGCTTTGCTGGCCGAGCTTGATATCCGCCGCACCCGCGAAAAACGATTGCTGGTACCACATTTCCCAAAGCCGGGTGGAGCGATCGGCCTCGATGCTGCTCGCCTGCTGCAAGACATCGAGATTATCGGTGCTGAGATTGCGGCCGTGGATCTGGAGCGCGCTCATGTTGAAAATGCCGCCCACCCAGCCGAAAGCCTTCTGCGTATCGAGGCCGACGCTCATTTCGGTCATGCCGTCGTAATCGGCGCCGGTGTGAATGCCGCCAGTGACGTTGCCGAGAACTTCGCTGGTTTCCTGCAAGCCGGGCGAAATGCCGTAATTGCCGAGCAGGGTGCGAAGGCCACCGATGTCGCCGAGCAGATTATTGCGCGAGGGCGCGAAAAGCCCGGTGAAGAAATCCGGCCCCCGATTGGCATCGTTGGCATTGGCGTTATCGGCATTGACCTCGGTCGCGGGCGCATCTGCCGGCATCGCCGCGGGAGGCGTTTGCGCTGATGCGGCCGTCGCGGCAGCGAGGGTCGCGAAAGGGGCCGCGATGAGGGCGAGGGAGGAGCGGGAACCGCGCGCCGGCCGATGGGCGGGGGAGGGGGGGCGTGACATGGCGGATCCTGATGCAAATGCGAATGACTTGCAATTACATTGCCGCCCTTTCCCTGTCAAGCGCGCGGGGACGCGCACGCAAAATCTCCGGTGGCGGCGCCACCGGAGAGGAGGAGAGGCTGCCTGAAAACCCGGGCCGCCCTGGCCCGGGTGGTCGCGTCAGGTGGTTATCAATCCGCCGATCGCGGCGAGTTCGGCGAGGTGATGATCGGCGTCGCCGAACAGCATTTCGATCATCGTCATGCGCTTGAAATAATGGCCGACCTTGTATTCCATCGTCATGCCGATCCCGCCATGGAGCTGGATCGCTTCCTGCCCCACTTTACGCCCCGAGCGCCCGATCTGCACTTTTGCCGCGGCCAGCGCCCGCCGCCGCTCGGCGGCGTCGTTCTCGGCGGCCATCATGGTCGCGAAATAGGCCATGCTGCGCGCCTGCTCGATCGCCACCAGCATATCGACCGCGCGGTGCTGCAAGACCTGGAACTGCCCGATCGGGCGGCCGAATTGCTTGCGGGTGCGGAGATAATCGAGCGTCACCTCGTGCATCGCCGCCATGACGCCGACGGCCTCGGCGCAGAGTGCTGCGATCGCTTCATCGGCGATGCGGGCGATGATCGGGAATGCGGCCCCCGGCGTGCCAATCGGCTCGCCCGCGACATCGGCGAGCGAAATTTCGGCAGCCCGCGTGCCATCCTGCAGCGCATAGCCGCGCCGCGCGATGCCGGGCGCCTTGCCATCGACGAGAAAGAGGCCGATCCCGTCATGCGCGCGCCGTTCCCCGCTGACGCGGGCGCTGACGATCAGCCTGTCCGCCTGATCGCCGTGCAGAACCAGCGATTTTTCGCCCGATAGGCGCCATGTGCCGTTGCTCTCGCGTGCTGAGGTCGCGACATCGGCGAGATCGTAGCGCGCTTGCCGCTCGGCATGGGCGAAGGCGGCGCAAAGCTCGCCCGCGGCGATCGCCGGGATCAGTGCGGCGCGCTGCGCGGGGCTGGCGGCGTGGCGCAAAATACCGCCGGCGAGCACCACGGTCGCGAAATAGGGTTCGAGCACGAGGCCGCGCCCGAACGCCTCCATCACGATCATGGTCTCGACCGCGCCGCCGCCGAACCCGCCATCATCCTCGGCGAAGGGAAGGCCGAGCAGCCCCATCTCGGCATAGCGCGCCCAGAGATCGCGTTGCCAACCCTCCGGCGCCTGCAGATATTTTTTGCGCTGCTCGAAATCGTAGTGCTGAGCGATCAGCTTTTCGACGCTGTCTTTCAGCAGTTTTTGCTCGTCGTTGAGATCGAAATCCATTTTATCCTCGGATGCCCGTCAAAGTCCCAGAATGGCTTTGGCGATGATGTTGCGTTGAATCTCGTTCGAGCCGCCATAGATCGAGATCTTGCGCCAGTTGAAGTAGGTCGGCGCGGCCGGAGCGGCGTAATCGGGGCCGATCGGTGGCTCGTTCCAGCCTTCCTCGAATTCCGGCTGATAGGGCATGGCGTAGGGGCCGACCACGTCCATCAGCAATTCGGTCGTCGCCTGCTGGATTTCCGAGCCCTTGATTTTGAGGATCGAGGAGGCGGGATCGGGCTTGCCGCGGGTGCCACGCCGCTCATTGGCGACGACCCGCAACTGCGTCAGTTCCAGCGCTTTCAATTCGACCTCGACGGCGGCAAGCTTTAGATCGG
>JAKAQU010000387.1 GCA_021819535.1 Pseudomonadota bacterium
ATAAAATCTATCCGTTCGGCTGGCTCGGCATCCTGACCCAGGCGCCGCGCTCGTGGCATGAACTGATCTACAGCCATCAGGCCAATGGTTTCGCCCTCTTGAGCACCCGCTCGCCCGAGGTGCAGCGGCTCTATCTCCAATGCGATCCCGCCGACGACCTGGGAGAATGGCCCGATGCGCGGATCTGGGAAGAATTGCACGCCCGCCTTGCCGCCCCCGGCTGGACGCTCAAAGAGGGGCCGATCTTCCAGAAGGGCATCATTCCGCTGCGCAGCTTCGTCTGCGAGACGATGCAGCATGGCCGCCTGTTCCTGGTCGGTGACGCCGCCCATATCGTGCCGCCGACCGGGGCCAAGGGGCTCAATCTCGCGGTCGCCGATGTCGCCGTCCTGGCCGAGGCGCT
Source organism: Pseudomonadota bacterium (assembly GCA_021819535.1). Taxonomy (GTDB): domain Bacteria; phylum Pseudomonadota; class Alphaproteobacteria; order Acetobacterales; family Acetobacteraceae; genus Acidibrevibacterium. The sequence goes on from JAKAQU010000387.1 coordinate 404, forward strand.
GATCGCCCGCTATCGCGACAACGACGGCGAAAAGCTCGCCCGCTACAGCGAGACGGCGCTGAGAAGGGTGTGGAAGGGGGAACGGTTTTCCTGGTACATGACGACGATGCTGCATCGCAATCCGGCGGAGACGGAATTCGAGCGCCGCATCCATTTCGCCGATCTCGATTTCGTCCGCACCTCGCGCGCCCAGGCCAGCGCTTTGGCGGAGAATTACGTCGGCCTGCCCTTCGATCGCTGATTTCGCCCGGGAGGAAACCGATGCGCATCACCGCCGCCATCGCCGCCGTGCCGCATGCGCCGTTCACGCTCGACGAATTGGAGATCGATGACCCGCGCGACGACGAAGTGCTGGTGCGCGTGCTCGCCTGCGGAATCTGCCACACCGATATCGCCTGCCGCGATCAGGCCTTGCCGGTGCCACTGCCGGCGGTGCTCGGCCATGAGGGGGCGGGCATCGTCGAGCGTGTGGGGGAGGCGGTCACCAAGGTCGTGCCCGGCGATCGCGTGCTGCTGAGCTATGACAGTTGTGCCGCCTGCCCGAGTTGCCGCGCCGCACAGCCGTTTTATTGCCACCAGTTCGGCGCCTATAATTTCGCCGCCCGCCGCCCCGATGGGTCGGGTGCGCTTCGCGCCGAAAAGATCGAGATCGGCGGGCGGTTTTTTGGCCAATCGGCCTTCGCGAGCCATTGCCTCGCCCGCGCGCGCAATCTGGTGCGCGTCGCTGAGGACGCACCGCTCGACATCCTCGCCCCGCTCGGCTGCGGTATCCAGACCGGGGCCGGAACGGTATTGAACGCTTTGCGCCCGGAGGCCGGGGCGTCGATCGCGATCTTCGGCGCCGGCACGGTTGGGCTCGCCGCCGTGCTCGGTGCAAAAATCGCCGATTGCGCACGCATTCTCGCGGTCGAGCCCAACCCGGCGCGGCGGGATCTGGCTCTGGCGCTGGGGGCGACCGATACGCTCGATCCCAGCGGGATCGACGATGTTCCGGCGGCCATTCGCGATCTTCTCGGCGCGGTGGGCGCGGATTTCAGCATCGAATGCACCGGCATCCCGATTGTTGCGACCGCTGCCGTCCACAGCCTTGCGCCACGCGGCACCGCCGCCCTGGTCGGCGCGATGCCGCCTGGCGCCGAATACCGCTTCGATGCCATCAAGGTGATGACCGAGGGGCTCACCATTCGCGGCGTGATCGAAGGCGAGAGCCGGCCGGAGGAATTTCTCCCTCGTCTGATCGCGCTTCACCGCGAGGGGCGGTTCCCGTTCGAGCGCATGATCCGCCATTACGCTTTCGCCGACATCAACGCCGCGATGGCGGCAAGCGAGCGCGGCGAGGTGGTCAAGGCCGTGCTGCGGATGGGGTAAAAAGGAGACGATTTTTCATTCACCGAAAGGCGAACGAACAATCCTTCACTCGACCGTCACCGATTTGGCGAGGTTGCGCGGCTGATCGACATCGGTGCCTTTCAGCACGGCGACGTGATAGGCGAGCAGTTGCACCGGGATCGCATAGAGGATGGGGGCGACGAAAGGATCGACGCCGGGCAGCACGACGGTTTCGCTCGCGATGCCTTTGAGCTTGGCCGCGCCGATGGCGTCGCTGAGGACGATGATCTGCCCGCCGCGCGCTGCCGCTTCCTGGAGGTTGGAGGCGGTTTTTTCGAACAACGGCCCCGACGGCGCGATCGCGATAACGGGGACCGATTTGTCGATCAGCGCGATGGGCCCGTGCTTCATCTCGCCGGCAGCGTAGCCCTCGGCGTGGATATAGCTGATTTCCTTGAGCTTGAGCGCGCCTTCGAGAGCGATCGGGTAGCACGCGCCGCGCCCGAGATAGAGCACGTCGCGGGCTTCGGCGATGCGGGCGGCGAGGCGCTGGATGGCGTCATGCGTCTCCAAAACCTCGGCCGCGCGGCCCGGCACCTCGAGAAGGGCCGAGGTCAGCGCCTGCTCCTGCTGCTGGTCGAGCACGCCCCGCGCCCGCGCGAGGGCGAGGGTGAAGCAGGCGAGCACGCAGAGCTGCGCGGTGAAGGCCTTGGTGCTGGCAACGCCGATTTCCGGCCCGGCGACGGTCTCGAACACCGCATCGGCGTCGCGCGCCATGCTGCTTTCCGGCACGTTCACCACCGCCGCGATGT
>JAKAQU010000388.1 GCA_021819535.1 Pseudomonadota bacterium
GATATCGGCGGCGAATTCCATGCGGAACTCGGCGGCGAGGCGAGCGCAGTAAACCACCGCCTCGGGATCGTCACCATTGACGTGGAGGATCGGCGCCTGCACCGATTTCGCGACATCGGTGCAATAAAGCCCAGAATAGGCATGCGCCGGCACCGTCGTGAAACCGATCTGGTTGTTGACGACGACATGCACCGTGCCGCCGGTGCGATAGCCGATGAGCTGGCTCATCGCCAGCGTCTCATAGACCAGCCCCTGGCCGGCGAAAGCGGCATCGCCATGAACGAGAATGCCCATCACCGAGCGCCTGCGCGCGGTATCGCCCGCCATGTCCTGGCGCGCCCTGACTTTCCCCACCACCACCGGATCGACCGCTTCGAGATGCGAGGGATTGGGTTGCAGCGACAGATGCACGCGCCGCCCCTCGATATCGAGATCGGTCGAGGTGCCGAGATGATATTTGACGTCGCCCGACCCCTGCACGTCGTCGGGATTGGCGCCGTTGCCGCCGAATTCGCTGAAAACCGCGGTGAAGGGTTTTTTCACCACGTTGACGAGCGTATTCAGGCGGCCGCGATGCGGCATGCCGATGACGATCTCGTCGGCACCCGCTTTCGCCGCCGTCGCGATGAGGGTGTGTAGCGCCGGGATGGTCACCTCGCCGCCCTCAAGGCCGAAGCGTTTGGTGCCGACATATTTCTTCTGGCAGAAGGTCTCGAATCCCTCCGCCTCGGTGAGTTCGCGCAGCACCTGGATGCGGGCCTCGGGTGCGAGGCCATCGTGCCAGGGCGCGCCCTCGATCCGGCGCTGGATCCAGGATTTCTGGTCCGGATCCTGGATATGCATGAATTCGACGCCGATCGGGCCGCAATAGCTTTCGCGCAGAATGGCGACGATCTCGCGGATCGTCGCGGTCTCGCGCCCGAGCACGTAATCGATGAAAATCGGCCGGTCGTAATCGGCGTCCGAGAAACCATAGCTCGCCGGGTCGAGTTCGGGATGAGGCTTTGGCACCTGCAGGCCGAGCGGGTCGAGCCGCGCCTCGAGATGGCCGCGCACGCGATAGGCGCGGATCATCATCAGAGCGCGGAGACTATCTTCCGCCGTCTTGCGGATGTCGGCGGCGCTCGCTCCACTCGGCGGGGCGACGCGCGCCACGCTCTCGCCGTCGCCGACATCGTAGTGCCGCGGCGCCCAGGATGCGCCCATCGCATCGGTGAGCACCGCCCGCGCCTCATCATTGAGGGAGGCGAACAACTCGCCGAAACTGGGATCGACCGACCCCGGATCGGCGACCCATTTGGCATATAGGTCGGCGATGAAGGCTGCATTCGAGCCATTGAAAGCGGTTGCGAGAAGATCGACGCCTGCCATGCTGTTTTTCCTAGGCTGCCGGAGAGATCATAATCAACCCATAGGGAGCATATATGACTTAAGTATGACCTGCCTCTGGCGCATCTTTTTCGCCCTAGCCATGCATTTAACGCAAGGGCGCCGCCGGGCTCTTATCCCCTGAGGGCGCGCACCATGGCGCTGCCGAGTGACGCCGGGCTTTCGGCGACGTGGATGCCGGCCTCGCGCATGGCCGCCATTTTCGCCTCCGCCGTGTCACGCCCGCCGCTGATCACCGCCCCGGCATGGCCCATGCGCCGGCCGGGTGGGGCGGTCGCGCCGGCGATGAAGCCGACCACCGGTTTTTTCGCTTTCTCGCGCGCGAGGAATTCCGCGGCATCGATCTCGCTCTGGCCGCCGATCTCGCCGATCATGATGATCGCCTCGGTCTCGGGGTCGGCCAGGAACATTTCCAAAACCTCGATGAAATCCGTGCCCTTGACCGGATCGCCGCCGATGCCGACACAGCTCGACTGGCCGAGCCCGGCCGCCGTGGTCTGCGCCACCGCCTCATAGGTCAGCGTGCCCGAACGCGAGACGATCCCGATCCGCCCGCGGCGATGGATATGGCCCGGCATGATGCCGATCTTGCAGGCCTCGGGCGTGATCACGCCGGGGCAATTCGGCCCGATCAGCCGCGAGCGGCTGCCCGAGAGCGCCCGCTTGACGCGCACCATGTCGAGCACCGGAATCCCCTCGGTGATGCAGACGATGAGCGCAACGCCGGCATCGGCCGCTTCCAGGATCGCATCGGCGGCGAAAGGCGGCGGCACATAGATCGCCGACGCGCTCGCCCCGGTCGCGGTGACCGCCTCGGCGACGGTATCGAACACCGGGAGACCGAGATGCGTCGTCCCGCCCTTCCCCGGCGTCACCCCGCCGACCACCTTGGTGCCGTAAGCGATCGCCTGTTCGGAATGGAACGAGCCCTGGGCGCCGGTAAAGCCCTGAGTGATGACGCGGGTTTCGGCGTCGACCAGAACAGCCATGTCAGGCGGCCTCCTTCACGGCGTTGACCACCTTCTCGGCGGCATCGGCAAGGTTATCGGCGGCGATGATCGGCAAGCCCGATTTGGCGAGGATCTCCTTGCCGAGCTGGACATTGGTGCCCTCGAGCCGCACCACCAGCAGA
>JAKAQU010000042.1 GCA_021819535.1 Pseudomonadota bacterium
CGCAAGCTATCGCCAACGCCGCTCCGTTGACAAGCATTAAACCGACACACCAACTGTATTTTTGTTCGATTTTATAATTGTGCGACGCAGCATAACTTAATTCGATCAAGTCAGTGAAGGAAGCGATCCGAACATTATAGAATTATCCGATCGTATAAACGAGAAAACGCATAAATCGCGGAGACGTTATCCGTCGCCATCGGTTCGCCGAACGGCGACTCCCGCGAGGATCTTGAAGGCCGGTCGGGCGTCAGGCAGGATCCTGGCGCGGCACGTCAACTTCGCAGCGCCAGCCGGCAAATTGCCATTCCGGATGCTCATTGACATAAGCGATCGCATAGCGCTCCGCATCCATGAGACAACTGCGTTCGGTGATCTCCTCCTCGAACGTCGGGCGTTTTTCGATGCAGGTCTTGGCATCGGCGATCAGACAGTAGACGAGCACGAGTTGAATCATCATCTCACCCCTTGTAGCAAGGAACCGGATCGGTTCATGAAAACCGCCTTCCAACGGCACGCCAAACGCCCCATGACGGAAATTGTCCATGTATGACGCCCATTATTCCTCCCCCGCTCACCATCGCCCGCAAGCCACGCGATACGCGGCGCGAGACCACGCGAAATCAGACCAGGCGAAAAAGATATCAGCAAATTTCGTGCCGTTTCTTGCCGCAACCCTCATCGGCCTTGGCTTTTCTCTCGTCACGCCAGCCCGCGCCGACGAACCCGCCGCGACGAAACCGCTGAGCCCGGCCCAGATCGCGCTCTTCGAAACCCCGCATCTCGCCTCCATCGATCGCCCCGAAACCCTCACCTACCGCTTCACCCGCCAGGGGCCGAACGGATTTACCGACCAGGTCGTGGAAAATATCAAACTCGTCCATCCAGATGGCACCAAATATGTGATGTTCAATTTCCTGACCGGCGAGCGGCATGTTTTTTATCCCGCCGTCGATGATTTTCGCGGCAATCCGCTGCTGATGGTGTTCCTCGAACACGATGTCGACGAAATGCGCGCACAAACCGGCGTTGCCGCCAGCTATTTCCGCAACCGCATCCGCGACGCCTTCATCGACAAGGCCGAGATCAAACCCACGACGGTCACCATCGGCGGCCACGACATCAGCGCGGAAAGCATCACGCTTCGCCCATTCGCCGAAAACGAGCGGCTCGAACATATCCCGCAAATCCAGAAAAAACTTTACCGCTTCGTGCTCAGCAAGGATATCCCGGGCGGATTCGCCGAATTCGCGACCGAAGAGCCGGCCGACCCCACCGCCGGCGCGCCGGCGACCAGCGAAGAATTGGTGTTCGAGAAAGCGAACCCCGAGACCGGAACAAAACCATGACCCGCGCCCTCGTCCTCGCCGCAGCCCTCGTCCTCGTTGCCCTCGCCGCCCGCGCCGAGGGCGAAACCCACCGCCCGGCGCATGACTATCCGACCGACGCCCGCGCCGATTACGTGATCGGCTGCCTCGCCGCCAACGGTTTCAGCCACGATCTCCTCGAAAAATGCGCCTGCGGTATCGATACCATCGCCGATATGATGAGCTATGACGATTACGAGAAGGCCGAGACCATCCTCAGCATGCAGCAAGGGGTCCACGGCCCACAGGCCGATATCTTCCGCCACACCCCGATCGCGATCGAGGAAATCGACCGCCTCCACCGCGCCGAGGCCGAAGTCAATCTTCGCTGCCGGTAGAAAGGCAGAAAAAAGGGGTTCTTTTTTGAAAAAAAGAACCAAAAAACTTTTTATCCTCTGCGCTGTGCCGGCTGATCAGACGCGCGCCGCGGCCGAGGCCTTCAGGCTCGGGTAATCGGTGTAGCCCTCGGCATCGCCACCATAGAAGGTCGCGCGATGATAGGAATTGAGCGGGGCACCCTGTCTGATGCGGTCGGGAAGATCCGGATTGGCGATGAACATTCTGCCGAACGCGATGGCGTCAGCCTGTTTGGCCGCGACCGCTTCATTGGCGGAATGAGGCGTATAGTTGCCGGCAGCAATCAACACGCCGGGCCAGATTGGCCGAAACAGTTCCGACGCGGACGGCACGTCCTTATGGTCGACCTCCGCCTGGCCGGCGCCGCTTGCACGCGGTTCGATCAGATGGAGATAGGCGAGACCGAATTTGGCGAGTTCCTCGATCGCGTAGCTGTAGAGCGGCAGCGGATCGGCCTCGCCACTGTCATTGGCAACCCCGAATGGTGAGAGACGCACACCGACGCGCGCGGCACCCCATATCTCGCTGACGGCCCCGGTGACTTCCAGCAGAAATCGAACCCGATTTGCGATCGACCCGCCATAGGCGTCGGTGCGGCGGTTTGAACGCGATTGCAGGAACTGTTCGATGAGGTAGCCATTCGCCCCGTGAATTTCGACCCCGTCGAAACCCGCAGCACGGGCGTTGCGCGCGGCTTCGCGGTAATTCACGACGACATCTTCGATCTCCGCTATCGTCAGCGCCCGCGGCGTCTCGAACGGCACTCGCGCGAACGTCGCGGTAAAGGCTTTGCCCTCGGCGGCGATGGCCGATGGCGCCACGGGCAAGGCGCCCCCCGGTTGATGAGAGGAATGCGAGATGCGTCCCACATGCCAGAGCTGGAGGAACATCAGGCCACCCGCGCCGTGGACCGCGTCACTGATGGCGCGCCATCCCTCGACCTGCGCTTGTGAGTAGATGCCCGGGGTTGCCGGCATACCCTTCGCGTTTTCCGAGATCGGGGAGGCTTCGGAGATGATGAGGCCTCCCGGCGTTGCCCGCTGCCGGTAGTATTCCACGTTGAGCGGGCGAGGGACATCGCCTGGACCCGCACGCATGCGGGTCAGGGGTGCCATGACGACTCGATGGCTCAACGTATAGGGGCCGACACGAAGAGGCGAGAAGAGAGCCGGCACTGTCATTGATCTTGATCCTTTGAGATTGTGAGGAGACGATTGCTTAAAGTAAGGCCTGGGCGCTCTCCCCTCCTGACCCTTGCGAGCGGAGGGTGCCAGCACCCCCTGCCCTGATCACTGCCCTGCCCTTATCGACGCACCAACGCCCCCGCTGTCCGCAATTCGTCCGCTGCCACCGGCACAACCGGCATGTGCGAGCCATCGCCTCGTTGGTTCATTTTGCCAGAAAAGCCCTTTTCTCTCAGGGCAAAAGGACGGTGCTGCCGGTGGTCTGGCGGGCTTCGAGCGCGCGGTGCGCGGCCTCGGCTTCGCGCAGCGGGAAGGTTTGATTGACCATGATTTTCACCGCGCCGCTCTGCACCACCTCGAACAGATCATGGGCGCTTCTTTCGAGATCGGCATGTTTCGCGGTATAGGTGGCAAGGCTCGGGCGGGTAAGGTAGAGGCTGCCTTTGGCGCCGAGCATCCCGACATCGATCGGGCCGACCGGGCCGGAGGCGTTGCCGTAGCTCACCATCAGCCCGAGCGGCGCGAGGCAATCGAGGCTGGCCATGAAGCTGTCCTTGCCGATACTGTCATAGACCACCGGCACCATGGCGCCGCCGGTGATGCGTTTGACCTCCTCGGGCAGCCGCTCATAGCCGATCACCACCTCGGCCGCGCCGTGCGCGCGAGCGAGATCGGCCTTGGCCTTGGTGGAGACGACGCCAATCACCCGCGCGCCGAGATGCTTCCCCCATTGGCACATGATGAGGCCAACACCGCCGGCGGCGGCGTGGACGACGATGGTATCGCCGGGTTTGACGACATAGGTGCGGCGCAGCAGGTATTGTGCGGTCATGCCTTGCAGCATCATCGCCGCCGCGGTGCGGAAATCGATGCCGTCAGGGAGCTTGACGAGGCGGTCGGCGGCGATGCTGCGCTCGGTGGCATAGGCGCCGATCGGGCCGGAAGCGTAGGCGACGCGATCGCCGACCACGAGATGGGAAACCCCTGCCCCGATCGCGGTGACGACGCCAGCGCCCTCCATGCCGAGGGTTGCCGGCATGGCGGGCGATTTGTAGAGGCCGGTGCGGTAATAGACATCAATATAGTTGAGGCCGACCGCCTCGTGGCGCACCCGCGCTTCACCAGGGCCAGGCTCAGGCAGCGGCACCTCTTCCCAGCGCATCACCTCGGGGCCACCATGGGCGTGGATGCGGATCGCGTGCGTCATTTCGATCTCCGTCACTGGCCGGCGTTGTTGCCGGGCAAGGTTTCCATCAGGCGCCGCTCATGGGCGAGCAGCCAGGTTTTGGTCTCGAGCCCGCCCGGGGCGGAATAGCCGCCGAGCCCGCCGGCTGCCACCACACGATGGCAGGGGATGAGAATGGGCAGCGGATTGGCGCCGTTGGCCCGGCCGACGGCGCGGGCGGCACTCCGCGTCTCACGGGCAAGCTCGCCATAGGTGCGGGTCGCGCCCAGCGGGATGCGGCGAAGCGCGTCCCAGACGCGGCGCTGAAACGCGGTGCCGCTTGGCGCGAGCGGCAGATCGACAGCCGCCGCATCGCAAAGCCCATCGAAATAATCCTGCAACCGCGCACACGCCTCAACGAGCAGCGGGGTCGGCGTCTGATCGCGCCCGAAGCCCCAATCGAGCGCCACCAGCGCCCCGTCCTCCTCCGAAAGGGTGAGGTCGCCGATCGGCGTATGCAGCGAGAGTTGCGGCATCGGCTCTTTATTCCCCCTCTCTTTGGCCCGCGACCGCTCCCGGCAGCGAACGAGCGCGGATGCGAGCCCCGCGCGCGCCGCTTGTCAAGCACGCGACGCGAGCAACGCCCGAACTGCTCCTGGGGTGGTGACGGGGAGGCTGCAGGTCTGGCGCCGGCATAGCATCGCCGCCGGATGCGCGCCGGCCTTGCCCGCGGCCGGGTGCTCTGGGGGAAGTGCTTCTCCCGGCGAGACGGAGAGAACGGCAAGGCTCGGGTCGAAAGCGGCGCGGGCGGTGGCGAGAAGATTTGCCGTTGCTGGATCATCGGCGGGACCGGTGACGACGATCGTGCCGCCTTCGGCGAGCAGATGGGCCGCGCCAAGCAAGGTCGGGCAGGCGCGCAGCATCTCTTTGCGGCCGCTGAACGCCGCCAAGACCGCCTCCGCCCGCGCGCGCCAGCGCGCCTCGCCGGTGAGATGGAAAAGTCGGGCGAAAACCTCTGCCATCAGGCCGTTGCCGGAGGGCGTTGCGCTGTCGGCGATGATGCGCGGGCGGATGTCGGCGCCGAGCGGGATATCGCTGGCATCGGACGCCGTCGCGTAAAACGCGCCTTCGCCATCGCCGAACCAGTGGCGCGCCGCCTCGGCCAGGCGCTCCGCCTCGGCGCGATAGCGGGGGCGGCCGGTCGCCTCGAAGAGCGCGAGCGCGGCACGCGCCATCGCCGCCTGATCGTCGAGCAGGCCGGAAGCGAAGACCTCCCCGGCGCGCCAGGCATGCGCGATCCGCCCATCCTCGCCGGCGAGATCGGCGATCAGCGTGCGATAGACGTCTTCCGCCTCGGCGAGCCATCCGGGCTTGCCAAAGACGAAGCTCGCGCGCGCGAGGGCCGCGATCATCAGGCCGTTCCAGTCGGCCAGCACCTTGTCGTCGCGCCCCGGGCGCACACGCCCGGCACGATGGGCGCGAAGACGCTCGCGCGCCGCGGCAAGGCGCGCTTCCTCGGCCTCATCGCCCTCCCTGCTCACGCGGCGGAGAATGGTATGCCCCTCCCAATTTCCCGCCGCCGTCACGTCATAGGCGGCTTTGAAGGCCGGGCTCTCGGCGCCGAGCACGGCGTCGATCTCGGCCTCGCGCCAGACATAGAATTTCCCCTCCTCGCCCTCGCTGTCGGCATCTTCGGAGGCGGCGAAAGCGTGGCCGCCGGGCATCAGAACCCGCATGTCGCGCCCGAGCCAGGCAACAATGCCAGACGCCGCCTCGGCGAAAACCGGATCAGGCGCGCGCGCCGCGGCAAAGCTCAGCAATTCGAGAATTTGCGCGTTGTCGTAAAGCATTTTCTCGAAATGCGGCACGAGCCAAACGTCATCGGTCGCATAGCGGGCAAAGCCGCCGCCGAGATGGTCGTGAATGCCGCCCGCCGCCATTTTGCGCAACAAAAGCATCACCGCCGCCTCGGCGCCGGTATCGCCCGCCGTCGCCCGCTGCCAGAGAAAGCGGAAAATCGGCGGATTGGGGAATTTCGGCGCCCCGCGCAAACCGCCATTGTGCGGATCGCAGGCGGCGAGAAGGGCAGCACCCGCCTCCGCCATCGCCGCCGGCGCGATACCCGCGCCAGGATGGGCGCGGGCCATCGCGGCGAGCGCCTGGGTCAGGCTCGCGGCACTGCGCGCGATCGCCGCGCGATCCTGCTCCCACGCCTCTGCCAGCGCTTGCAGAACCTGGCGGAACGACGGCTTGCCCCAGCGCGGCTCGGGCGGAAAATAGGTGCCACCCCAGAACGGCGCGCCGTCTGGCGTCAGAAACATGGTGAGCGGCCAGCCGCCCTGCTCGCCCATCGCATGCAGCGCCTGCATGTAGAGATGATCGATATCGGGTCGCTCCTCGCGATCGACCTTGATGGCGACGAAAGCGCGGTTGATCAGCGCCGCGATCAGCGGATCCTCGAAGGATTCGTGGGCCATGACATGGCACCAGTGGCACGCGGCATAGCCGATGGAGAGCAAAATTGGCCGCCCGCTCGCCCGCGCCTCGGCCAGCGCCGCATCGCCCCACGGGCGCCAGGCGACCGGGTTATCGGCGTGCTGGAGAAGATAGGGGGAATGTGCCTTCCGCAGCAGATTGCCGGATTCCGTCATCGCGCCCTCTCCCCAAAACGGCGGTCGGGCCCGGCGTCGAGCCCGCGAAAGATCAGAGCGGCGGCCGCGTATCGGTAAGATCGAGAATGGCCAACAGCTTGGCCAGCGCCGCCGGTTTGTCGGTCTTGTCGAGTGCCGCGAGTTCCGCCGCCAGCCGATCGAGCGCCGCCTCGAAAATCTGCCGCTCGCTGAAACTCTGATCCGGCTGGCCGGCATTGCGGCGCAGATCGCGCACCACCTCCGCCACCGCCAGCGGATCGCCGGAATTGATTTTCGCCTCGTATTCCTGCGCCCGGCGCGACCACATCGTGCGCTTGATCCGCGCCCGGCCCTTGAGCATCGCCAGCGCCTCGTCGAACAGCTTCCGCGTCGCCAGCTTGCGCAAGCCGGCACTCCGCGCCTTCGCCACCGGCACGCGGAGCGTCATGCGGTTTTCCTCGAAGGTGATGTGGATCAGCTCCAGCTTGTGCCCGGCGATCTCTTCGGTCGCGATGCGCTCGACCTTGCCGACGCCATGCGTCGGATAGACGACATAATCGTCAACGGCGAATTTCTCCGCCTTGGCCGGCGCGCGCGCCGCCACCATCGGCTTGCCGCCCTCGCCGCGTGGCGCCGCTTGGGGCCTGGTCGGCGCGGTTTTGACGGCGGCCGGCGGCGCCTTGGCCACGGCCTCCTCCGCCACCGGTCCATCAAAGGAAGCGGCAACCGCCGCGACAGGTTTCATTCATTCAACCCCGTTTGTTTTGGGCGATACGGCCATCGACCGCCGACACCCCAGGCGAGCCAAAGAACCGAGCCTGCCACCCCGCGGCCTTGCCACGGCCGCGGCCACCCGATCCCATTCCTCATGCCGATGCACGCCCGCTGGATGCATCCGCGCCAGATCATGCGGCAGCCGAACCACGGCCCAAGCCCCATATCCCGGCGACGCGATCCCGATCGGGCGCCCTCAACCGCGAGAACACACCCTAGCACATATGGCGCCGGCGGTCACGCCCCGCGCCACCCACAAAGGCCGAGATGGGAGAAAATCAGGGTTCGCCAGGGTCGGGCGAGAACAGCTCGGCCTTGCCCGGCTTGTCCTTCCACTCGTCGGCATCGGCGGGCGGCGTGCCTTTTCTGGTGATGTTCGGCCAGCTCCCGGCGTAATTGCGATTGGCTTCGAGCCAGGGGGTGGCGCGATCATCGCTGTCGGGCACGATCGCCTCGGCCGGGCATTCGGGCTCGCACACCCCGCAATCGATGCACTCGTCGGGATGGATCACCAGCATGTTCGCGCCGACATAAAAGCAATCGACGGGGCATACTTCGACGCAATCCATGTATTTGCAGCGAATGCAGTTTTCCGTGACCACATAGGTCATCGCGCTCTCCTCGATCGATCGGCGGCCGCCTTGTCACGAAAACGGCACGGTCATGGCCCGCGATATGCCGCCTTATCGCTATCGGCGCAAGAGAGCGGCATCTCGGGAATTTCCTCATAGAGCAGGCGCGCCGCCGCGGGCCCGCCGCGCCGCTCGGCGAGTGCCAGCACCCGCAAAACCCGCACCTCGCCGCCCACCGCCAGCGTCACGACATCGCCGATACGCAGCCGGTAATCCGGCTTTTCCACCCGCAGCCGGTTGACGCGGAGCGCGCCCTCGGCCGCGAGATGCGCGCACGCCACCCGGTTTCGCCGTATCCGCGCGCAAAACAGCCATTTATCGAGCCGCTGCCAGGGCGCGTCTTCAACCATGCCGGAGTGTCGCGAGCACGGCGAACGGCCCGCTCGCCGGGGTGGCGGGCGGGCGGGGCGTTTTGGGCTGCCGCGTGGCGGGAAGCCGGTGCTGCGCGATCATCGGCGGTGACGGATCGCGGCCATCCCCGGCATGTCCCGGCCCCGGGGTGATGCGAAAGCCGAGCGCCCGCGCAACCGCCGGCAAGACCGCCGCCTTGACGCCGAGCCGGCCGGCGAGATCGGCGGGAAGCGGCTGCGGCCCGCCCCGCGTCGCGCGCGCAAGCTCGGCCGCGATCCGCTCGGCGATGTCGAGGCGGAGCAGAACCGGTCCCGCCGCGAGCCAGCCAAGCGCGAGCGACAAATCTTCCGGCCAGGGCGGCGGCGCGGCGAGCGCGATCGCCCCCGGCTGCGGCAAGGGCGGCGTTTCGATACCGCGCGCGAGCGCGAAAAGCTGTGCCCGGAGCGCCATCGCCCGCGGTTTCAGCATCCCCGGCAGCCACACCGCGAAACGCCCGCCAACCCCGCCATGCCGGGCGAGCAGCGCCCGCGCCGGGCCAGCCATCCGCTCCCCCGGCACGATGCCGAGACCCTCGCCGAGAAGATGGGCGATCCCGCGCAGCGCCGGCTCGCTGGCCGCGGCAAGAAAGCGGAACAAGGGGGCGAGTTCGGCGGCGATCCGGCGTTCGAGATAGAGGGCGACCCTTGCCTCGACCCGGCGCGCGAGGACGCCGGCGAGAAAATCGCTCTCCGCGACCGCGATGCGCGGCCTCGCGAGCGCCGGCCCGGCGGCGAGATCGGCGAGCGGCTCGCCCTCCCACAGCACATGATGGGAGGAAGTGAGGGTGAAGGCATCGTCGGGGAGTGCGGCAAGGCGCGCGACACGCCGCCCGATCTCGGCCGAGAGCGCCCGCCGCGCCGCCCGTTCGACACGCCGCGCCTGATCGCCCGGCCCGCGCGGATCGGGGTGGAAGCGCAGACCCGCCATGCGCCCGACCACATGCCCCTCCACCACCACGTCGCCGGCATGGGTCACCGCGGCGAGCAGCTTCTCGCCCTCGCCCGCGTCGAGCCGGCGCAGAATCTGCGTCGCGCGGCGATCGACGAAGCGCGCCGTCAGCCGTTCATGCAGCGCATCCGAGAGCAGATCCTCGACCGCGCGCGCCCGTTTCTGCCATTGCGCGGCATCCTCGATCCAATCCGGGCGCGCCGCGACATAGGCGAAGACGCGAATGCCGGCGAGCCGCTGCATCAGCGTATCGAGATCGCCCTCCGGCCGCCCGAGCGCCTCGATCTGCCCCCCGATCCACGACGACGGCAAAGTCTCGCCGCGCACCAGATGGGCGAACACGCGGGCGCAGAAACGTGCGTGGCTATCATCGCCGAGCTTGCGGAAATCGGGGATCGAGGCCGCCTCCCAGAGCCGCGCGACGCGGCCCGGCCGGTCGGCGAGCGCGCGGAGATCGGGATCGCGGACGAGGGCGGCAAGGGTTGCGACGTCGCTCGCCTCGTTGCCACGCGCAAGACCCGGCCCCGGCGGCGGCACTTGCAGGCTGTCCAGGAGGGCGGCGGGCGAGGAAAAATCGAGCGCCGCATTGCGCCAATAGAGTTGCGCCAGCGGCTCGAAGCGATGCGCCTCGATCGCGGCGACCATCGCCTCATCGAGCGGCGGACAGGTGCTGGTGGTGCCGAAACCGCCATCGCGCAGCCCACGCCCGGCGCGCCCGGCGATCTGGGCCAGTTCCGGCGCATTCAGGCGGCGCGGCCGGCGGCCGTCGAACTTGCCGAGGCCGGCGAAGACGACATGATCGACATCCATGTTCAGCCCCATGCCGATGGCATCCGTCGCCACCAGGAAATCGACCTCGCGGTTCTGATAGAGTGCCACCTGGGCATTGCGCGTGCGCGGCGCCATCCGCCCCATCACCACGGCCGCGCCGCCGCGCCGGCGTCTTATCGCCTCGGCGATGGCGTAGACCTCCTCGGCGCTGAAGGCGACGATCGCGGTGCGCGGCGCGAGGCGCGAGAGCTTCACCGCCCCTTCATGCACGAGCCGCGAAAGCCGCGGCCTGGTCTCGATTTCGGCCTCCGGCACCAGCCGGCGGATCAGGGGGCGGATGGTCTCGGCGCCGAGGAACATCGTCTCGACGAGGCCGCGCGCCGAAAGCAGCCGCTCGGTGAAAATATGGCCGCGATCGGGATCGGCGCAGAGCTGGATTTCATCGACGGCGAGGAATTCGACCGTGCGATCGAGCGGCATCGCTTCGACGGTGCAGGAAAACCACCGCGCCCCGGGCGGGACGATCTTTTCCTCGCCGGTGATCAGCGCGACCCGCGCCGCCCCCTTGGCGGCGAGCATGCGTTCGTAGTTCTCGCGCGCCAAAAGCCGGAGCGGAAAGCCGATGATGCCCGAGCCATGGCCGAGCATCCGCTCCATCGCCAAATGCGTCTTGCCCGTGTTGGTGGGGCCGAGCACGCATCTCACCCGCGACGAGAAAACCGTCATGGCCAGAGTCTCGGGGAGAGCAGCCGCAATTGCAACCCCGCTCGTGGCCGGCGCGCATGCCGCCCTGGCTTGATCTCGATCTCCGGCCGGTTCATCCTCCGCCGAGCGAAGATGCAGCAGCAAGGCCTGGCGCGGCGGGGGAGGAAAATGTGAGCGAGGAGACCTCGACCGCCGGGATTGGGCTCCGCCCCGAGGGGCGGCGCGAGCGCTGGTGGCGGCTCGTCGATGGTAAAATCGGCGTCATTCCGCTCCCCCTCTATCCTCTCCTGATCCTGTTGCTCGCAGCCCTCGATCGGCTCGGCAAATTGGCCCCCGATCTCACTACCGCGATCCCGCTTCTGGCCCTCGGCGCCTTTACCGCCGCCGAGATCGGCAAACGTCTCCCGGTTCTCCGCCGCATCGGCGGGCCGGCGATCGTCGCCGTGTTTCTGCCCTCCTATCTCGTCCATGCGCATCTTCTGCCCGAAAAAATGGTGAGCACGGTGAGCGCGTTCACCAAACAGTCGAATTTTCTCTATCTTTTCATCGCCTGCATCATCGTCGGCAGCATTCTCGGCATGAACCGGCGGGTGCTGATCGCCGGATTCTTGAAAATTTTCGTCCCCCTCTTCGCAGGGTCGCTCGCGGCCCTCATCGCCGGCACCGTGGTCGGCGCCCTGCTCGGGCTCGGCTGGCAGCACACTCTGTTTTTCATCGTCGTCCCGATCATGGGCGGCGGCATCGGTGAAGGGGCGCTGCCGCTCTCGCTCGGCTACGCGACACTGCTCCACGCGCCGCAGGGAGAGATTTTCGCAACCATCCTGCCCGCGGTGCTGTTCGGCAATCTCGCCGCCCTCCTGATCTCGGGGGCGCTCGCAACCTTCGGCCGCCGCTACCCGAACCTCACCGGCGAGGGCCGCTTGCAGCCGGAAGTGCTCGGCGATTCGCAGGCACTCCCCCCCGATCCCGAGGATCGGCCGAGCGGCCTCGCGATCGACCCCGCGACCATCGCCGCCGCCGGGATCACCGCGATCACGCTCTATCTCGCCGGTGTCTTTGTGCAGAATGTCAGCGGCTTTCCCGCGCCGGTGCTCATGCTGGCACTCGCGGTCGGGCTCAAGCTCGCCCGCGCCATTTCCGCGCGGCTGCGCGAAGGGGCTGGCGTTCTCTATCGGTTTTTCGCCGAGTGCGTCACCTATCCGCTGATTTTTGCAATCGGGGTCGCGATGACGCCGTGGAACACGCTTCTCGCCGCGATGCATCCCGCGATCCTCGTGGTGATCGTGGTGACGGTCGCGACCATCATCGCCGTCGGATTCGTGGCCGGCCGGCTGGTCGGGCTCTACCCGATCGAGGCGGCGATCGTGAATGCGTGTCACAGCGGCGTCGGCGGCACCGGCGACGTCATGATCCTGAGCGCTGCCAACCGCATGGAATTGATGCCGTTCGCGCAGATCGCAACCCGCATCGGCGGCGCCATCAC
>JAKAQU010000043.1 GCA_021819535.1 Pseudomonadota bacterium
TGAGGCCGGCGCAAGCGGCGAGTGTGTCGAGATCGGGGGGCGCCTCGGTCGCTTCGATCAGGCGGCAGGCGGCCTCGATCCCGGCCGCATGGCGGCTCGCTCCTGCCGCCTCGTCGGGCCGGCAGCGCCGGCAGGCGCGAAAGCCCGCCCGCATGGCCTCCGCCGGGGTGGTGAAGAAGCGGATATGCTCGGGCTTGGCGCGCCGCGCCGGGCAGCTCGGCCGGCAATAAACGCCGGTGGTGGTGACGGCGTAGACGAAAGCGCCGTCGGCGTCGCGGTCGCGGGCGGCGACCGCGTCCCGTCGCGCCGGTTCGGTGTGAAAAGCGTTCATGCGCGCTCCACCCTCGCCGCGTAGCAGCCTGGGGCGGCGAAATGAAGGTGCAGATAGGCGGTTTCCGCATCCGCGAGCAAGCGGGCGATCTCGCTCTCCACCTCTCGCCCGTCAACCAGCGCCCAGCCGCGCATCATTCCTGCCGCATCGAAGCCGCGGACGGCAAGGGTGCGGAGCCGGAGCTGCTCGGGAACATGGTTCACGGCGTCGAATCTCGTCTCTCCTTCGCGCACATAGATGGCGAAGCGCATGCGATACGGGGAGTCCACCGCGTGGTGCTCGTAATTGACCAAAAGCAGGGTGTCGCCCGGGCGTGAATCGGTGAGGCTGATGCGGCACGGATAGCCGGGGACACGGTCGTCGGCGATCCGGCGAACCGCGCCATTTGCGGCGAGTTCGGCCTCGCTCATCGTGAAGAGCGGCGCGAATTGTTCGGCCGGGAGGCCGATAATGCGGAAATGGGGGATGGCGTTCATTGCAGGGGCTCCTGTGATCGGTTGTGGGCCCCCTGGCCTAGCGCCTCGTATCAGGCGCCGCGCTCCGTTTCTTGCGGTCGAATTGACGGTGGTTCGGAAAATACAGGGAAATGGTTCTTTTTTGAAAAAAAGAACCAAAAAACTTTTATCTGTTGCGGCAGTGCCGCAGGCGCTGCCTGCTCCAAGGAAGTAATCCCCCAAGGAAACGGAACAAAAGTCTTTTTGCTTCTTTTTCTACAGAAAAAGAAGAGTCTTGTTACGATTCTTACTTAGCACTCGCGACGCGGAGGGCGTTGGTGGTTCCTGGTTTGCCGAAGGGCACGCCGGCCACCACCACGATCTCCTCGCCTGCTTGCGCGAACCCCTCCTGCTGGACGAGGCGGGCGGCGCGCGCCACCGTCTCGGTCATGGAGTGGGTGAGCGGCGTGATCAGCGCATGCACGCCCCAGGTGAAGGCCAGCCGCCGTGCCGTCGTGACATCCGGGGTGAGGCCGATCACCGGGCAGTCCGGCCGCTCGCGGGCGACGCGGAGTGCTGTGCTGCCCGAGGAGGTGAAGGCGGCGATCGCCTTGGCTTCGATGGTGTGCGCGACCCCGCGGGCGGCGGCGGCGATGGCATCGGCGGAGGAATGTTCCGGCGCCGGGCGCTCGGCCTCGGTGGTCGCGCGCCAGCCGGGATCGCGCTCGACGCGGGCGACGATGCGATCCATGATGTTCACCGCCTCGAACGGGTATTGCCCCGCCGCGGTCTCCGCCGAGAGCATCACCGCGTCCGCCCCCTCGAACACGGCGGTCGCGACGTCGGAGGCTTCCGCACGGGTCGGCGCCGGGGCGTTGATCATGCTCTCCAGCATCTGGGTCGCGACCACCACCGGCCGCCCCAAGGCGCGCGCGGCGCGGACGATGCGTTTTTGCGCGAGCGGCACTTCCTCGGGCGGCAATTCGACGCCGAGATCGCCGCGCGCCACCATCACCGCGTCCGAGAGCGCGAGAATCGCGTCGAGATTGTCGAGCGCCTGCGGTTTTTCGAGCTTGGTCATGATCCAGGCGCGGCCATTGGCGATCGCGCGCGCCTCTTCGACGTCTTCGGGGCGCTGAACGAAGGAAAGGCCGATGCAATCCGCCCCGTGATCGAGCGCGAAGGCGAGATCGGCGCGATCTTTCGCGGTCAGCGCCGGGATCGGCAGCACGATATCGGGAACATTGACGCCCTTGCGGTCGGAAAGCGGCCCACCGACGACGATTTCGGTCTCCAGATGGTCATCGCGCTTATGCGTGACACGGAGACGGAGCTTCCCGTCATCGAGCAGCAGCATCGCGCCGATCTGCGCGGCCTCGATGATTTCGGGATGCGGCAGCTCGACGCGGCGCGAATTGCCCGGCGTCGGGTTGAGATCGAGGCGGAATTCCTGCCCGGTCTGAAGATGGACGCGCCCGCCGCCGAAACGCCCGACGCGAAGCTTCGGCCCCTGGACATCGGCGAGAATGCCGATCGGCCGCCCGCATTCCTCTTCCAGCGCGCGAATGGCGTGGATGCGGGCGGCATGGTCCTCATGCGTGCCATGCGAGAAATTGAGCCGGAACACGTCCGCCCCGGCCTGAAACAGCCGGGCCAGAATCTCGGGCGTCGAACTCGCCGGTCCGATCGTCGCGATGATCTTGGTGCGCCGGTGACGGCGGAGATGGGGGTGCGTCTGAGGGCTCATCCGGGTTGGACCTTCATGTGATCAGGACGGCGCGAATGTCGTTGACATTGGTCAGCGTCGGGCCGGTGACGACGAGATCGCCGAGGGCCGCGAACAGCCCATAGCTGTCATGGGACGCGAGCATCGCGCGCGGATCGAGCCCGCGCGCGCGGGCGCGCGCCAGGGTCGTCGGGGTGATGATGGCGCCGGCCGCATCCTCGGTGCCGTCGATGCCATCGCTATCGCCGGCGAGGGCGAAAATCCCCGAGTCCTCCCCGAGCGCGATGGCGAGGCCGAGCAGGCACTCGGTATTGCGCCCGCCACGCCCGGCGCTCGCCCCGGCGCCGAGTGTCACCGTCGTCTCGCCGCCCGAGAGCAGGAGCGCGGGCGGCGCCAGCGGCTCGGCGTGGCGGCGGATGCTGGTCGCGATGCCGGCGAGCACGATGCCGAGTTCGCGGCTTTCGCCCTCCAGCGCGTCACCGAGGATGAGCGGCGCAAGCCCGGCCGCACGTGCCCGCGCGGCGGCGGCATGGAGTGCCATCATCGGGGTCGCGATGAGCTGGAAGGAGGCATGCGGGAGGCTGCCCGGTTTCGGCGTCTCGGCGTCCTCGCCCGCCAGCCGCGCGACCACGCCGGGCGGCGGCGGAATACGGTAGCGGGCGAGAATTTCGCGCGCCTCCGCGGTGGTGGAAGGGTCGGGGACGGTCGGGCCGGAGGCGATCACCGCGGGATCGTCGCCAGGGACATCGCTGATCGCAAGGGTGAGGAGGCGGGCCGGGCGGGACGCCGCGGCAAGCCGCCCGCCCTTGATCGCCGAGAGGTGCTTCCGCACCGTGTTCATCTCGCCGATCGTCGCCCCCGAGGCGAGGAGGGCGCGATTGATCGCCTGCTTGTCGGCGAGCGTCACCCAAGGCGCGGGGAGGGCGAGGAGCGCCGAGCCGCCGCCCGAGATCAGCGCCAGCACCAGATCATCGGCGTCCAACCCCTGCACGAGGCCGAGCATGCGCCTTGCCGCTGCCTCGCCCGCTTCATCCGGCACCGGGTGCGCGGCCTCCACCACTTCGATCAGGCGCGTCGGCACGGCATGGCCATAGCGGGTGACGACGAGGCCGGAGAGCGCGACCCCGGGCCAGGCGTCTTCCACCGCCTGCGCCATCAGCGCCGCCGATTTGCCGGCCCCGACGACGACGACCCGGCCGGCCGGCGGCGGCGGCAGGTGGGCGGCGAGCACACGGCGCGGATCGGCGCTCGCCACCGCCGCGTCGAACACCGAACGCAGGATCTCCCGCGCTGCGCCCTCATCCCACGCCATGCCGTCTTTCCTCCGCAATACCAACTATTGTCGCGCCACTATGGCGAAGCCGTGCCGGCCGCGCCATGTTGGGGCAAGCTTAGCCAAAGGAGGTCAGCCATGACAAAACTAGCCACCGAGGAGACGCGGATCGCGCTCGAGGCCGCCGCCTTCCGCCGCCTGGTCCAGCATTTGCGCGAGCGGAGCGATGTCCAGAACATCGATCTCATGAACCTCGCCGGTTTCTGCCGCAATTGTCTCTCGCGCTGGTATCGCGAGGCGGCCGAGGAAGCCGGCATCGCTGTTTCCGATCCCGAGGCGCGGGAAATCATCTACGGCATGCCCTACGAGGCGTGGCGGGAGAAATATCAAAAACCGGCGAGTGCGGCACAGATGGATGCGCTGGCGAAATCCCATCCTGGTCATTGACCTCGGGTCATTGACCCCGGGCGACCGGGAAGCTACCCCGGCGCCCGGTCGAAGACACGGCATGGGGGAGGCGGCATGGCTCTGGCAACGGATACCGAGACGGCACCGACGACGGAAACCGGCGGCATCGCCGGCGATCGGCTGCGCAGTCTCGTCGAGCGGATCGAGCGGCTGGAGGAAGAGAAGAAAGCGCTTGCCGAGGACATCAAGGACGTGTTCACCGAAGCCAAATCGGCCGGGTTCGACGTAAAAGTGCTGCGCCAACTGATCCGCCTCCGCCGCCAGCAGCCGGCCGAGATCGAGGAACAGGAAACCCTGCTCGACCTCTACCGCCGCGCGCTCGGGATGTAGCGGGGCGCGTGGCGGTTGGATCGGATGCCAAGAACCGCCGTGGTCTGACCGAGAGGTTTTGACTTGGTGGGCCTGCTCGCCGAGCGGCGGGATACCAAGCATCGGGCCCGGGGAATCGCTCATAAAAAGGATTTTTATGAGCGTGCCCTGATTTTTATAAAAATGAGGGGTGCGTGGAGTCTCGCACCTCATCGCCCCGACGGGACAAGCGTTTCTCCATGCCGTCGGTGCATCCCTAACGCAGGATGAGGTCGGAAAGGCGCTGACGCATTTTGTTGCGAGTTGTTTACTCATTTTTTGCAATTGCCATGTATTTGACGTGCCGTAATAAAATTAAAATTGAGGTGATTATGTCAGCGAGACAGATAACACCCACCGGGCGCGAAAGCCGCTTTGGCGACGAAGAAATCATCGTCTCCAAAACCGACGTCAAAGGCCGGATCACCTATGCTAATGACGTTTTCCTGCGCGTTGCGCAATACACCGCCGAAGATCTCATCGGCCAGCCGCACAGCATCATCCGCCATCCCGAGATGCCTCGCGCCGTCTTCAAGATTTTGTGGAATACGATCGAAAAAGGCGAGGAAATCTTCGCCTATGTGCTGAACATGGCATCGAACGGCGATCATTACTGGGTTTTTGCCCATGTCACGCCGAGTTTCGATGACACCGGAAAGATCAATGGCTATCACTCCAACCGGCGCAAGCCCGAGCCGGCGCAGATCACCAAGATCGCGCCGCTCTATCGCGCCTTGCTCGATCAGGAACGCGCCGCGCCCGACCGAAAAATCGGCATGAACATGTCCTGCGACCGGCTTGCCGCCGATCTCAAAGCCAAGGGGGTGAGCTATGACCAATTCGTTTTTTCGCTCTGACTGCTCCTCCCTCGCCTGGGTGAAGCTGTCCGGCGGCGCCCTTCTCGTGGTGCTGGCCGGTGAGGCGCTGGCCTTGCTGCTCGGCGCCGGATGGCCGGGCTTGTTGATTGGCCATGCCCTGGCGCTCGGCGCGATCTTCGGCGCGACAGTCAGCCTGGCGCGGCTTGAGCGCGCGCTGTCCGGCGTCGCCGATGTCTGTCGCGGCGCCGCCAAGGGCGATCTCGAACGGCGCATTCTCGGAATCCCTGAGACCGGGCTCGTCGGTGCGCTGCAGACATCGGTAAACCAGTTGCTGGACATTACCGACGCCTTCGTGCGTGAGGCGCGCGGCTCGATGCAGGCGGTGGGCGAGGGCCGCTATTACCGCAAGGTGTTGCCACGTGGCATGCCCGGTTCTTTCCGTGGCGCGGCGGAGACGATGAACCGCGCCATCGCGGCGATGGAGGAGAAAATCGACGATTTCGTTCGTTTCGCCCGCACCAATGTGCGCGAGGTCGCCAGCGGCGTTGCCGCCGCCGCGGTCGAAATGAACGCCAGCGCCGCCACCATGACCAGGACCGCCTCCGATCTCGGTGAGCGGACAGTGGTCGTCGCCGCGGCGACGGAGGAGACGGCCGCCAATGTGACGACGGTCGCGGCGGCGGCAGAGGAGTTGTCGAGTTCGGTCGCCGAGATCAGCCGGCAAGTCACGCAGTCGACGCAAGTGGCGCAGCGGGCGATGGGGGAGGCGAAAGCGACCGGGGATACCGTCGGCAGCCTCGCCCAAACCGCGGCCCAGATCGGCGATGTGCTGGGTCTCATCCAGGATCTCGCCGGCAAGACCAACCTTCTCGCGCTCAATGCGACGATCGAGGCGGCGCGCGCGGGAGAGGCGGGCAAGGGGTTCGCCGTGGTCGCCGGCGAGGTGAAGCAGCTTGCCAATCAAACCGCGAAAGCGACCGACGAAATTCGCGGCAAGGTCGAGGCGATCCAGAACGCCACCGGCAGCGTGGTCACCGCCATCCAATCGATCGCCGCCACTGTCGCACGCATGGATGAGATCAGCGGCTCGATCGCCGCCGCCGTGGAAGAGCAGAATGCGACCACGCGCGAGATCGCCCGTACCATCCAAGAGGCCGCGAGCGGCAGCCGTGACGTGAGCGCCAGCATACAAACCGTCGCCGATGCGTCACGCGAGGCGGGCGGCGCCGCAGCCGAAATACACAGCGCCTCCGATGAGCTGTCACGCCAGGCGACACGGCTCGACGGTGAGATCGACACGTTTCTGAAAAAGCTCGGCCTCGCCGCCTGACCGACGCACCGCCTCGGTGAGGCATTGCCGAGCGCTGGACTGACGGAAGACTGGCTTTGCTTTTGCCGGCGCGGACGAGGGCTTCGTTTCAGCCGTCAATCCGGACGGCCCGGAAACGCGCGCGCAAGGGATCCGTTTTCGGGGGGCGGAAGCACCGCGGCTTGACAGCGCCATCGCGGAACGGCTTGATCCGCCGGATTTTTGACCCGAACGGAACCCTCGCATGGCGCAACGCAAACCAGGCGGCCTGATCGAAAACGTCAAGACCATCGTTTATGCCGCCCTCATCGCGCTCGGCATTCGTACCTTCGCCTACGAGCCGTTCAATATCCCCTCGGGTTCGATGATCCCGACCCTCCTGGTCGGGGATTATCTGTTCGTCTCAAAATTCAGCTATGGCTATTCGCATTTCTCCTTCCCCCTCTCGCCGCCTCTGTTTTCCGGGCGGATTTTCGGACGGGTGCCCGAGCGCGGCGATGTCGTTGTCTTCAAGCTGCCGCGTGACACCTCGACCGATTACATCAAGCGCATCATCGGCCTGCCGGGCGATCGTATCCAGATGCGCGCCGGTCATCTCTATATCAATGGCGCCGAGGTGCCGCGCGAGCCCGACGGCACCTATACCGTCACCGATGACGGGCCGAGCATGGTCTATAAGCGCTATATCGAGACGCTTCCCGGCGGCGTGCGCCACGAAATCCTCAAGGCCTCCGATGACGGGCCGCTCGATAATACCGAAGAATATCTGGTGCCGCCGGGCCACGTCTTCGCCATGGGCGATAACCGCGACAATAGCCTCGACAGCCGCGTCCTGAACGCCGTCGGCTTTATCCCGCTTGAGAACCTGGTCGGGCGGGCACAATTCCTGTTCTTCTCGATCGATGCCGAGGCGCCGTGGTGGGAGGTGTGGGAGTGGCCGTTCGAAATTCGCTGGAGCCGGCTGTTCACCAGTATCCATTGACCGAAGACGAGCGCCTGGCCGAGGCGGAGCGGATCCTCGGCCATCGCTTCGCGCGCCGCGAATGGCTCATCGAAGCGCTGACCCATCGCTCGGCCTTGCGCGGGCGGCATCGCCGGGCCTCCAATGAGCGGCTCGAATTCGTCGGCGACCGGGTGCTCGGCCTCCTCGTTGCCGAATGGCTCGCCGAACGCTTCGCCGCCGAGGACGAGGGGGCGCTCGGCCGCCGTCTCGCCCATCTCGTCTCGGGGCCGGTCCTGGCCGGGATTGCGGCGCGGCTCGCCTTGCCTGCCGTGCTCGCGGTGGCGCCGGGCGAGGCGCGGGCCGGCGTGGGCAAGCGGGCGAGCGTGCTTGCCGATGCGATGGAGGCGGTGATCGGCGCGCTTTATCTCGACGGCGGCTTGGCGGCGGCGCGCGATTTCGTCCGCGCGGCCTTTGCCACCGAAATGGCAAACCAGAGCGCGCCACCCAAGGACGCCAAGACCGCGCTCCAGGAATGGGCGCAAGGACGCGGTCTGCCGCTCCCCGCCTATGCCCTCATCAGCCGCGCCGGGCCGCCGCATGCGCCGGAATTCGAAATCGCCGTCACCGTTGGCGGGGAGCGGGTGGGGGAAGGGCGTGGCCGCGCCGGCACCAAGCAGGCGGCGGAACAGGCGGCGGCGGCCGATCTGCTCGGCCGCCTCGCCCCGTCATCATGACGATTCTTTGAAAGAGCATAATACCATGACCTCGCGTTGCGGCTATGCCGCCATCCTCGGCGCCCCGAACGCCGGAAAATCGACCCTGCTCAACCGCCTCGCCGGCGCCAAGCTCTCCATCGTGACG
Source organism: Pseudomonadota bacterium (assembly GCA_021819535.1). Classification (GTDB taxonomy): domain Bacteria; phylum Pseudomonadota; class Alphaproteobacteria; order Acetobacterales; family Acetobacteraceae; genus Acidibrevibacterium. The sequence continues at coordinate 8,512 of JAKAQU010000043.1, forward strand.
CCGAAGGCGCAGACGACGCGGTTTCGTGTCCTCGGCATCGTCATGGAAGGCGAGACGCAAATCCTCCTCGTCGATACGCCGGGCATTTTCGCGCCCCGCCGCCGGCTCGACCGGCTGATGGTCGAGGCGGCGTGGGGCGGGGCGGCGGATGCCGATATCGTGCTCTTGCTCGTCGATGCCGGTGCTGGCCTCACCGAGGCGGTGCGTGGCATCGCCGCCGGGCTACAAGGGGAGAGGCAGAGGCGCTGCTGGCTGGTTCTGAACAAGATCGACCGCGTTGCGACACAGCAACTATTGCCGCTCACGGCGGCGCTGAACACGCTCATGCCGTTCGAGCGGAGTTTCATGATTTCGGCGGCGAGCGGCGATGGGGTCGGCGCATTGCGCGAAGCCCTCGCGGCGGCGATGCCGCCCGGGCCGCATCTCTACCCCGAGGATGATCTCACCGATCTGCCCGATCGGCTGCTTGCTGCCGAGATCGTGCGAGAGCAAATTTTTCTCCAAACCACGGCCGAAATCCCCTATGCCGTCACCGTTGAAACCGAGAGCTTCCGCACTCTGGCTGACGGCGCGATCAGGATCGAAGCAGTGATCTATGTCGCGCGTGGCGGCCAGAAGGCTATCCTGATCGGCGAGAAGGGGCGGCGTATCCGCACGATCGGCAGCCGCGCGCGCGAGGCGCTGGCCGCGATCCTGGAGGCGCCGGTGCATCTCTTTCTGCATGTGAAGGAGCGTCCCGGCTGGGACGAGGAGACCGCGCGGCTCAGGGCGCTCGGGCTGGAATAGGGGGATGGATGCGGGATGGTGGGGCAACGGGCGCCGCTCGGGGGGGAACAGGAGAGGGTGCGAGACGAGGGTGGGGCCGACCTGCTCGACCTCGCCGAGCGCGCCTTGGCCGCGCCGGGCTGGCGGCTCGCCTTTCCCGCCGCCCTCGAAGCCGCCTTCGAACGCGATACCAGTAAAAGCCGCTGCCGGCGGCTTGCCATCAGCGTCCTGATCGGGGTTTTTCTCTATGATGCCTTCATTCTCGACGACCTGATCCTCAATTTCGCCCGTGCTGGGCAGATGATGGCGGTTCAACTTGGCGTCGTGACACCGCTCGCCTGCGTTCTCGCCCTCTTCATCTGGCGGGAACCCCCGAAGCTCTGGCGCGAACTGGCTGGGACGGTGGTCGCCCTCTTCGCCTCGGCGAGCGTCGCTTATTTTACCCGCCTCGTGCCCGAGCCGGTGCGTTTGCCGGTGATGTTCGGCATGATCGTCACCATCACCTTCGCCAATGCCGTTCTTCATCTGCGCTTTGCTTATGCCGTGGCGAGTTCGCTCGGCTCGCTCGCCGTCTTCGTCATCGCACTCCGCGCGCCGCCGGTGCTGGCCTGGCCGATCGCGACCTATACCAGCATGCTGGTCGGTGCCGCGATCCTCCTGACGCTCCTTGCCAATCATCGCCTGGAGCGGGAATTGCGCCGGGTCTATCTTTTGGGCCTGCGCGAGAGGCTGCTTGGCCTCGGCCTGAGCGAGACCAACCGCCAGCTCGAGCGGCTTTCGTATCACGATGCCCTGACCGGCCTTCCCAATCGGCGCCTGCTCGCCGCCCGCCTCGCCGAGCTTTGGGACGAGAGCAATGACGGCGCGGGTGCGAACCCGGCGCCGATCGGGCTTCTGATCATCGATATCGATTTTTTTAAAGCGTATAACGATTTTTACGGCCATCTCGCCGGAGATGCCTGCTTGCGCGCGGTGGCGGCGTTGCTGCGCCAGCATATGCGCGCCGGAATCGATCTCATCGCCCGCTATGGCGGGGAGGAGTTCATCGCCGTGATGCCGGGTCTCGATCTTCCGACCTGCTGCCAGATCGCCGAGCGCATCCGCGAGGCGGTGGCGGCGGCGCGGCTGCCGCATCGCGGCCGCGGCGGGGATGACTATCTTACCGTGAGCATCGGCGTTGCCGCGTTATCGCCGGTCGCGGCCGCAAGCCCCGGGGAGTTGATCAGGCGCGCCGATAGCGCGCTCTATCGGGCGAAGGAGGCCGGGCGGAACAGAATTTCCGACGCACCGGCTTCTCTCGCCGAATGAGCCTGATCGGCCTCTGATGTCGCCAGTTCCGCGGATTTTCGACCGCCGCACCGTGCGCCAGCGCCGCGATCGCGCCGCCGCCCGGGCGGAGGGGGTCGCTGACATGTTCGGCGATTTCGCGGCGCGATTGATCGAGCGCTTGGACGATACCACGCGGCGGTTTTCGCGGGCGCTTGACCTCGGCGGGCGTGGCGTGGTCGCGCGACAGCTCCGCGCGCGTGAGATCGCCGTCGTCGCGGGCGATCTTTCGGCGCGCATGGCGGCACTTTCCGGCGCCCCCGCGCTTGCCCTCGACGAGGAATTTCTTCCCTTCGCACCCGCGAGCTTCGATCTCGTGATCGCCCCTCTCGCGCTCCACTGGGTCAATGACCTGCCTGGCGCCTTGATCCAGATCCGGCGCGCCCTCGCGCCGGGCGGCCTGTTTCTCGCGAGCCTCCCATTGCTCGGCACGCTCGCGGAACTGCGCGCGGCACTCCTCGACGCCGAGGCCGAACTCAGCGGCGGGGCGGCGGCGCGGGTGTCGCCATTTCCCGATCTCAGGGATTGCGCGGGCCTCCTCCAGCGCGCGGGGTTTCATCTTCCGGTCGCCGATAGCGAGGAGATTTCCGTCCTCTACGCCGAGCCGGCCGCTCTGCTGCGCGATCTCCGCGATGCCGGGGAGAGCAATGCGCTGGCCGCGCGCAGCCGGCGCATCCCGCCGCGCGCCCTCTTTCCCGCCGCCCTCGCCGCCCTGCCGCGCGTGAACGGCCGTATCAAAGTGACGATCCGTCTCGCGGTTCTGACCGGCTGGGCACCGGATTGACCCCTTGCCAGCCTCGCGCTGGCCGCGTATGGCGACATAAGGCATTCAATCCTTGGAGGATCGGTCGGATGCGCCTTGCGGTGCTGAAAGAGCGTAACGCCTTCGAGACGCGGGTCGCGGCAACGCCGGAGACGGTGAAAAAGCTGATCGGGCTCGGCCTCGCCGTCGCGGTCGAGAGCGGCGCGGGGCAGGGGGCTGCGATTTCCGATGACGAATTCCGCGCGGCCGGCGCCGAGATCGAGGCCGATGCCGACACCATGCTGGCCGCGGCCGACATCGTATTCGCGGTGCAAATGCCAGAAGCCGGCCTTCGCGCCAGGATGCGGCGCGGAACACTCGTGGTCGCGATCGCCAATGCCTTCGCCGATTCTGACTTGGTGCCGGCGCTGGCCGAAGGCGGGATCGATGCCGTCGCGATGGAATTGCTGCCCCGCATCACCCGCGCGCAATCGATGGACGTGCTTTCGAGCCAGGCCAATCTCGCCGGCTATCGCGCCGTGATCGAGGCCGCGGGCGCGTTTCAGCGCGGGTTTCCAATGATGATGACGGCGGCGGGGACGGTGCCGCCGGCGCGCGTTTTCGTCATCGGCGCCGGTGTCGCCGGGCTGCAGGCGATCGCGACCGCCCGCCGGCTCGGCGCCATCGTCTCGGCAACCGACGTGCGCCCGGCGGCCAAGGAAGAGATCAAATCGCTCGGTGCCAGTTTCGTCGGCGTCGAGGATGAGGAGACGGCGAGCCAGACCGGCGCCTACGCGCGCGAGATGAGCGACGCGTTCCGCCAGAAACAGGCCGATTTGATGGCGGCGACGGTCGCCAAGAACGATATCGTCATCTGCACCGCGCTGGTGATGGGGCGCAAGGCACCGGTGATCGTGACCGCGCCGATGGTGGCCTCGATGCGGCCGGGAAGCGTGATCGTCGATCTCGCCGCCGATTCGGGCGGCAATTGCGCGGAGACGGTGGCCGGCGAAACCCATGTCAGCGGAAATGGCGTCACCAGATCG
>JAKAQU010000389.1 GCA_021819535.1 Pseudomonadota bacterium
TTCCGATCTGGTGAAAGCCATCGCCCTCCGCCGCCGCACGCTCCTCGCCGGCGGCGTGGCGCTGCCGCTGATCCGCCCGGCGCGCGCGGCAACACGGCTCCGCATGGTGATTTTCAGCACCCCCTCGCTCGGCGCCTTTCTGCCGCCGATCATCACCGCGCAGGGGTTCGATGCCGCGCATGATCTCGCCATCGATTTCGTCGAACGCCCGCCGGATGCCTATACCATCGCCTTCAACACCGGCGAATTCGATCTCGGCGGCTCGGCCGCACCACTCACGATTGGCCTCGCCGATGCCCGCGGGGTCAAGGTGACGTATCTTTTCAACCTGTTCGACTATTGGGGGACGGTGGTGACCTCGCGGCCGGAGATCAGGAGCGTCGTCGATCTCGAAGGCCGCGATCTCGCCGCCGCGCGCGGTACCACGAACTACACCATGTTTCTCTGGTTCGCGCGCAAGATGGGCGCCGATCCGGCCAAATTCGCGGTGGTGAACACGACGCCCGCCGGCCTCATCACCTACGCGGTCGCCGACCGCGCCGCCGCCGTGCAGCTCTGGGAGCCGGCCTATACCCTCCTTGCGGCGCGCAAGCCCGAGATCCGGCGCCTCGACCTCAAGCTTCATGAGCATTGGCAGGAGGTCGCCGGCACGCCGCAGATCCCCTATCTCGGCGTTGCCGCCCAGCGCGGCTGGGTCGAGCGCAACGCCGCCCTGATCCCGCGCCTCGAGGCGACATATCGCGACGCCGGCGCCTGGCTGCTCGCCAACCCGGATGCGGCAGCGCCGCTGATCGCGCCCAAGGGCGGCGAGGAGGAACGCCGGGCGATCGCAGCACTCATTCGCGCCAATGACCGGCTCGGCCTCAATATCCGCCCGGCCGGGGCGTTGCGCCGCGAATTGCAGACGGTCTATCGCGCCGGGAGGGAGGTCGGGTTTCTGCCGCGCATGCCCGATGCGGCGACGATCTACCCCGGGGCCGACGGATGACGGCGCGGCTCGCGCGGGTGGCGGCGGTCGCGCTGCCGTTTCTCGCCCTTCTCGCCCTCTGGCAGACCGCAACCCTTCTCCTTCCGCCCTATGTCGCACCCCCCATCCCCGATGTGCTTGGCCGCGCACTCGCCATTCTCCTCCACGGGCCGACGCTCGCCGAGGTGCTGGCGACGGTTTCGCGCACGCTCGGCGGCCTGATCGGGGCCTTCGTGATCGGCGGCGCGCTCGCCGCCGCGATGGGCCGGGCGGCAGCACTTTCGCGCACCCTGACACCGCTCCTGACCTTCATTCAAGGCATCCCGGGGCTCTCCTGGGTCGTGTTCGCGGTGATCTGGTTCAAGGGAACGGAGACGCGCATTTTTTTCATCATGGTGATGACGGCGCTGCCCGCCTTCACGTTTCAGCTTCTCGATGCCTATCGCGGCCTCTCGCGCGATCTCGTCGAAATGGCGCTCGCCTTCCGGCCACGCCGGGGGCAGATGCTGCGCGTCCTTATTCTTCCCGCGCTGCTGCCCGATATTTTGACGGCGTGGAAAATCAATCTCGGCAATGCCTCGCGCGTCGTCGTCATCGCAGAACTCGTCGGCGCGACCAGCGGGGTCGGCTATGAGCTGATGCAGCAGCAGCAATTATTCGACATGGCCGGGGCGATCGCCTGGACCTTGCAGCTCGTTCTCTTCGTCCTTCTGGTGCAGGGTGCGATTGCGATGATCGAGCGCCTCGCGCTCCGCTATCGCGCGGTCTCCGAGCGCAGCGCATGACAGGGGCGGAAATCCTGTTCGAGGGGGTCTCGAAATGGTTTCCGGCGGCGCGCGGCGGCCGGCTCGTCGCCGTGGATCGGATCGATCTCGCGGTTGCGCGTGGCGAGCGGCTCGCCCTTCTCGGCCAGACGGGCTGCGGCAAATCGACCCTCTTCACGCTCATCGCCGGGCTTGCCCGGCCGAGCGAGGGCAGGGTTCTGGTCGAGGGGCGCGACCCGTTTCGGGCCTTCGCGGCCTTGCGCGGCCGTATCGCCATCGTATTCCAGAACGACCGGCTGCTGCCCTGGCGGCGCGCACTCGACAATGCCGCGCTCGGTCTCGAATTGATGGATGTGCCGCCCGCCGAGCGCCACGCACGGGCCGGACATTGGCTGGCGCGGCTCGGGCTCTCCGGCCATGAGCGGGATTACCCGCACGCACTCTCCGGCGGAATGCGTCAGCGCGTCGCCATTGCCCGCGCCTTCGCCACCGACGCACCGATCCTGCTCTGCGACGAACCGTTCTCGGCGCTCGATGAGTTGACCGCGCAGCGGCTGCGCGCCGAATTTCTCTCTCTCGTCACGGAGACCGGCCGCACCGCGATCTTCATCACCCATTCCATCAGCGAGGCGCTGGAGGTTGGCCAGCGCCTCGTCGTTCTGCGCCGCCCGGCGCGCATCGCGTGCGACCTTCGTCTCGACGCCATCACCGCCGGGCCCGATGCGATCCGCGCGCAGATCCGAGCCGCCCTCGCCGCTTAGAGATCGGA
>JAKAQU010000044.1:0-9078 GCA_021819535.1 Pseudomonadota bacterium
GCACTTGTCTCGGCATCCTCCACCGGGGAGATTTCCTCGAGTGCCGCGCGCAGACGATGGCCGTAATCATCGACCGGGCGCAGCCGGATGCCGGCGGCGAGATCGGGGAAGGCGCGCAACATCAGATGACGATTCTCGACCACATAGGAAACGCCGGATGGCGTGCGGGCATTGTCTTCCAGCACGCGGAACGTGCCGGTTTCATCGCGCACGATGTCGATGCCGCACACCGTGACGAAGCTGCCGTGGCGGATCGGGAAACCGACCATCTCCGGGCGGAAACAAGGATTGCCGAAGACCAACTCGCCGGGGATCACGCCGTTGCGGACGATTTTCGCATCGTTGTAGATATCGCCGAGAAAAGCATTGAGGGCGGCGACGCGCTGGATGGTGCCGGCCTCGATGCGGCGCCATTCCGAGGGGGTGAGGATGCGGGGGATGCAATCGAAGGGAAGGATGCGATCGATCGCCGTCGCTTCGGAATAGACGGTGAAGGTGATGCCGAGATCGATCAATTCGGTTTCAGCGGCTTCGGCGCGGCCGCGCAGTGCCGCGAGCCCGATGCGCGAAAGCCGGTCGCGCAGCAAGCCGGGAATGCCACCATCATCGGCGCGGGGGTTGGTGAGTTCGCAAAAATAATCGCCCGCCGAATAACCGGCGAAGAGATCGGCCAATTCATCGGCCAATGGGGAAGAGGGTGGCGAGCCCGCTCTCGGGCCTGATAGCGACATGAACGGCACCTCCTCTCCCTCGGGCGCCGGCAACCATGGGCAAAATCCACACGACCGCCAGCGCGATATCGCCTCGCGCTTATTCAAGTCGTGTGATGATGTGTCCCCTGTCTTGATTGACGTTATTATGTCATGACCATCGCGGATCGGGCAATATCAACCTTGCGGGCAATTCTGATAAGGCTGGCGGATGGATGAGCGGGCCATGGCGGGGCGGGCGGACGCCGGGGCGAAGCGTGACTGGCGCTTCGCACCTTCCCTCCTCGCATCCTTGCCGCCCGCGGAGCTTGCTGCGCGCAAAGCGGCGCTCCGGCGGCTGGCGGCGGCACATTTGCCGGGTGCGGCGCGGGCGCCGGACTATGATCCGCTGCCGGTCATTCTGCCCGGCGCGCTCGCGCGCCGGCTTGGTGCCGCACTCTGCCGGCGGGCGGCCCTGCTCGGCGTGATGATCGATGATCTCTACGGCCAGCGGCAATGCCTGGCAGACGGGACGGTGCCGGCGCCGGCGTTGTTCAGCGCCGCGGAATGGTTGCGCCCGATGGTGTCCGAAGCGCCGCTCTCCGCGCCCCGGCTTGTGCTCTACGCCGCCGATCTCGCGCTCGATGTGGCGGGCGGGGCGGTGGTGTTGCGCGATCATGTCGATAACGTGCCGGGGCTCGGCCATGCCATCGCTCTCCGCCGTTTCATCAGTGCAGCCATGCCGGAGCTTTTGCGGTCGCTGACGCTTGCCAGCCGCCAGCCCCTGATCGAGCGCTGGCGCGAGGAGATCGACCATTGGGCCGGCGGCGGGCCGGTGGCCCTGCTGGAGAGCGAGGACGATGACGGCGCCGATGCGGCCCTTCTCGCGCGCGTGCTCGGTGCGCTCAGGTTGCGGCCCGCCGATCTCGATTGTTTCGGCGAAGCGCCGGAATTCCGCACCCTTGCCGGAACCGAGACCGTGCGCCTTCTGATCCGGCGCATGCCGGCGACGGCGATCGATCCCTTGGAGCAGGGCGGGGCGCCGGCCTCCGGGGTTGCCGGCGTGTTCGGCGCGATCCGGCGCGGGCGGCTCGCCATGCTGAATGCCCCGGGGACCGGGGTCATCGCGGCGCCAGGGGTTGCAGAAGGCGTGGAAGGGGCGATCGCGGCGCTGCATCGGGCGCGGTTCGGGGAAGCACTGGCTTTGCACCGGGCGGCGACGGCGGTCTTGCCGTTTGCCCCGCTCGCGCCCGAAGCGGGAGCCTCCGAGCCGGGGACAGCGCCTTTCGTGCTCCGGCTGTTCGCGCTCCATTGCGGGGCGGCCGGGTGGGTCGCGTTGCCAGGTGGCCTCGGCCTCGCCCTCGGGCCGGATGGGCGGACGCAAATGAAGGATGTCTTCGTTCTCGACCACGGCGAGGATGGCGCGGCGCCAGAGGACATGGCCCCAGAGGTCGTGGCCCGCGCCGGGGGGGGGCGGGCACGGGCGGCGACCTCGGTGCTGCCGAGCCGGGTCGCCGATGATCTCTTCTGGCTCGGGCGCGCGGTGGAGCGGCTGGAGGCGGCAGCAAGGCTCGGCGCGCTGGCGCTCGACACCCTCGCCGAGGCGAGCGCCCTGCCGCATGAGCAGCATCAGCGTGGGCTGCTGGCCTTCTGTCTCGCGCATCAGCGGCTGATTTCGCCCGATCTCGCCGGGCGGCACGTGGCGGCGCGGCAGTTGCGCGATTCACTCACCGGCGGCGCCGTGCTCGGCGTGCCGATCGGCATGGTGCGGCGGCTGCTGGCGGCGACCTCGGACCGGTTCAGCGCCACCATGCTCACGACCATCGAGGCGGCGCTCGAACGCGTCATGGCGGCGCGGGAAGGGGGGATGGCGGCGCTGGTGCCGGCCTCTCTCGCGCTCGCGGCGAGCTTTGCCGGGGTGATCGGCGAGGATGCGGCGCAAGACGGCGCGTTCCTATTCGCCGAACTCGGACGCCGGCTGGAACGGCTGTTCACGCTGTCCGGGAGTTTCGCCATCCTGCTCGGCGGCGCGCCGACGCGGCTGGCGCCGGGCATCCGGCTGGCGGTCGCGCTGATCGATGCGGCGATGATTTGCGAGCAGCGCTATGGCGGCGTGCCGGAGGCGGCGGTAGCACTCAGGCTGCTGCTTGGAGATCTCGCTTATCCGCGCAGCCTCGGCTTTCAGGCGGCGGCACTGGCGGCTGGGTTCGCGCGGCTGGATGCGACGGCCGAGAGGGAGGAGGCGCGGGCGATCGGTCTCGCGCTCGAAGACGCTTCCACGCGGATGGCGCCCGGGGCCGCGCTCGCCGCGGTCGAGGCGCGGGCGGCGGGGCTCTGCGAGCGGCTCACCGGGCGGCTGTTCGCGCCGCCGGCAAGCCGGCAGCACCGGGACGGGGCGGCACCGCCATGATTTACGATCTGACCCACCGTACGCTCTACCACTATGCCGAGCCGGCCCGCTTCGCTCGGCATCTTTTGCATCTGCTGCCGCGGGCGCGCGAGGGCCAACGGGTTCTCGACGCCCGTCTGGAGATCGCGCCGCTGCCGGAAAAGCGGTTCGATGAGGTGGATTATTTCGGTAACAAATTGACAACGATCGCGCTGATCGCCCCGCACGAGACGCTGGAGATCACGCTCCGGGCGACGATCGCGCGGGAAGCGCCGGAGGAGGCGCCGCACGCGGCGACATTGGCCGCGGTGCGGGAAGCGGCGGCCTTCGCTGAATTCACGCTGCCGACCGCGCTGACCGAGGCGGATGCCGCGATCAGCGATTTCGCGAGCGCGGCGACGGCGAACGAGAGCGATGCCTTCGGCGCCGGGCTCGCGCTGATGGGGGCGATCAATCGCAGCTTTACCTATCGCCCCGGCGTGACCTCGGTCGCGACCACGGCGCCCGCGGCGCTCGCGCGGCAAGAGGGGGTTTGCCAGGATTACGCGCATGTGATGCTGGCCGCCCTTCGGGCACTCGGCCTGCCATGCCGCTACGTCTCGGGCTATCTGCGGTCGGGCGACGCCACTCGCGGGGCGGAGCAGAGCCATGCCTGGGTCTCGCTCTGGGTGGGGCCAGAGGGCGGTTGGGTCGATTTCGATCCGACCAATGATCGCGTGGCCGGCGCCGATCATGCGACCCTGGCCTGGGGGCGGGATTTCGAGGATGTGAGCCCGGTGCGCGGCGTCATCCGCGGCGGCGGGCGGCACAGGCCAGTGGTGGAGGTGGCGATGTTGCCGGCGATGGGGAGTTGAGCGGGGCAGGTGTCTTCGCTCTGATCGTATCCCGGATGCCGGGGCAATCGCCGCCGCTCGCATCCTCGCCTTCACCGATCACGCTCTATTCGACATAAATGCGGATTTCGCGGGCAGTGACACCTTTTTCGGTGCGTGCCGAGGTGCTGATGTCATCGCCGGGAATGCCGTCATTGGTCATCGCATCTTCGAGCCGGCGCACATCATAGCGGCCCTTCTCGATGGCACGGCTATCCTTGTCGGGGTCGCCACTCGCCGGAACCACCGTCACGACATGGTATTTCGCATCCGGGCGGCGGGTCTGCGCGAGTTCCAGCACGGATTTGAGTTGCGCATCGTAATTGACCGGCGTGCCACCGAATCCAATGGTGATCAGCGGCAGACGGCTGCCGGGCTTCAGCGCCTCGGCGACGAAATCGGGCGCGGGTGTCACCGGTTTGGCACCGAACGTGGTCTGATCGATGAGCTTGCAGCCGGCGAGGAGCCAGAAAGCGCCGGCGGCAAAGATGGCGCGGGGGATCGTTGCGGTGTTGCGGCGCATCGCTAGTCCTGGTTGGCGGCGGGTTTCACCACCGCGATCATCGTTTTTCCACGCCCGCGGGGAAGGGGCCCTTGCGCCGTGCGGCGCAAGGGTTTGCGGCGCATCGGCGCCTCGCCCGCGGGTGAGGCGGGGGCGAGGCCGAGCGCTTCCTGCATCGCACGCCCGGCGACGAGCGGATGATAGAGCGATTTCACCCGTGCCGCGCCGCGCACGGCAATCGCGCGCGCCTCTTCGGGGTGGGCATGGACCAGACGCATCGCCAGCGCCGCTTCATGGATATCGGGCTCGGCCCAGGCCTGCCCCTCGACGCCGGGATAATCGTCTTCCAGAACCGGGACCATGCGATGTCCGACGATGAAGGCGGTGTTGCGGTCGGCAAAATCGCGGGTGCCGGAATAGCCGGTCAGGATCACCGGTTTTTCGAGCCACATCGCTTCGGCCGGGCCGCGCCCGAACCCCTCGGCGCGGTGCAGCGAGACGAAGGCATCGGTGGCGGCGATCAGGGCGATCACCTCGGCCCGGTCGATCCGGGCATCGCGCAGTTCGATCCGCGGATCGAGGCAGAGATCGACGAGGCGCCGCCACTCCTCCGGCGCGCGATCGCCGCCCTGGGTCTTGATCAGGAGGCGTGCCGGCTCCTCGCCCGAGGGAAAGGCGGCCATGAACGCCTCGATCACCGCTTCCGGGTTTTTGCGCCGCGCATGGGAGAGGAAATCGAACATCACAAAACCGCCACTTCTCTAATAGACCGAAAAATTCAAGGGGCCAAGTCCGGCCATTTATAAATTAACGCGACGAATCATACTTTCCTGGGCTGAATTAACCAAATCACCGCCAACAAAAAAAATATCGCCTCGCTAAACAAAAATATTGTTCTTGGTTCAGGAACTGAATTCAAATTAACAGGTGGATCAATAACTGTGACCTCAGCAAACTCAAAAGACGGAACGCCACTACTGGCAACAACTTCATTAAATTGACCGCCGTTTGCGCCATAGACATTCAAATAAAAAGTACCTCCAAAAAGTTGCGAGCCGTCGTAGAAATTTTGTACATTTTGAGCCAAAGAAACAAGTTGACTCCCAGTGATTTGGGATATCAACACGCTATTATTGTAGAATGAAAGAAGGTTGCCATCGGATTCTGTATCGACTGAACCCCAAAGAACGCCAAAATACGTTTGTTCATTAGAAAAATCAAATGTTACATCACCAAGTTCCGTAGAATAGTAATTTTGTGTATAATTTAAACCAGTTGGAAGTATAGGGGCTGCGTAACCGCCACCCTGCGCATAATTATTTGTTCCATTTACGACGTGAGCACCGTCCAAAAATGAAACACTGCCATAACCTTGAAAATTTATTATAGAGCTTCCAAGCTGATCAGGAATAAGTTGTTCACCGACCAGTCCATTCGGAACCTCTGCCGCACCCTCTTGCGCAGAAACAAAGTAAAGTAAACTGGGGCCTGCCGAAGCGCGCACGGTTAGGAATAACAGGCATAATAATGCGATCGAAGCTAACAAGCGCATTCGGAAACTCCCTCGCCTTGAGAGGCTGAGAAACTAACTTATAAGGTTCGTATAAAATTTGGAGAAGAAAGACAACCAACCAAAAGTTGTATTTTGCCTGTCTTTTAACCCAAAACGATCATTGACTAAATTGGTAAACTAAGATTAAGATTAGTCATTACTATGGCATTAGTAATGAAAGGTAGAAATGAAAAACATGTCGCAATATACACAAATATCTGGGGTATATCGATTGGCCAAAATGATGGTCAAACGATATTCTACATCGGCTGCCGAACATGCAATGCAATACGCACTTGACATGCAAGAACAAGGAGATCGAGCCGGAGAGGCTTTGTGGCTAAAGGTTTTTGATCAAATCAGAGAATGGAATCAGGCTAACCAAAAAACAACGAAACTTCATTAATAAATCTATTAAAAAAATTTAGAACGGCGCCGTTTGAGAAGAGAGAGACAAAACAACCCCGCTGAATATAACACTATTGTCGGAGGTTCTGGCACAGCGTTACCTCCTTGAATGCTTTCTTGCACGTTCGACTGAAGACTGAGCGTATATGTGATGCCATTATCAAGTGTGGGCGTAACGATGGAGTATGATTGGTTACTGTAGAACGGTGCGCTGCCAGTGCCACTAGAAGAACTTACGGCAACCTGTCCTTGATTTCCCAAGGGGTAGGCGGAAAAAGAACTGCCGTCGCTCCCGCTGAGCAGCAAGGCGTTAAGGGCGCTGGCAGACGCCGACTCGCCAACAAACCCGGAGGACGGCCCGCTGGTCGATGCGACAAGGCTGATAATGTCGTTGAAAACAATGTCCAGCGGGTAGCCCTGGCCTGTAAACGTAAAATGTATGTAAGCGGCGTTGGCGGCAGATGAACTTCCCAAAGCATTTCCGTACGCCTCCGCGACATTGGAGACGGAGCTTCCACCGGTCACGCCAATGGACGGGGGGACTAATGCTCCGATCTGAGCATCTGCCCGAGCACCCGTAAAATTACCTGGGCCAACAGGGGTGAAGCTTGCCGCAGGAGACGATGTTGGCAGCCCAGAAAACGCCTGAGAAATATTCACCGCTGAGTTGATCTGCCCGACGCCTTGGTAACCCGATACAGGGTATCCGTCGAACTGAGCGTTATCACTAACAGCCTCTTGACTTCCAGCATTTAATGGAATACTGACCAATTGCCCAGTAATAGCATCTTCAACCAAAAGATTCGTAATTTGGTCTGACGCGAAAGCATAGGGATATATAGCTGCGGCAAAGGCGCGACTTGGGTCAGAAATTAAGAAGCCGGCAAGCGCCCAGCAAGCTACTAAGCAACTAGTCCGCCAGGAGTACATTTTTTGTCACACCCCTACTATGGCCGGCGAAAGACTAACCCCATCGGCGCCACCACGTCAATGAAAATTAATATATCGTTAAGAATCTGACACGATATCGGATGGGAAGTAAAGCGAACGCCTGGGAACACGAGGCTTTCAGATAGTCTCAAGAGCTGGAATTAACCAGGGATCTGGCGTGCGAAGCTGCCTTTTTGCCCCGGATCCATTTCGGGCCGGCGTCTAGTGAGGCTCTGTTGAGATGGAATCTCCCATGAGCAACTGCTGACACAGACCACGCTTTTGGAGTAATTTGATGGCATTATCAGGCATTGATAAGAAATTTTCGATTGTGCAGGCCATTAAACAAAGCCAAACGTTGTCCGCTTCGTAAAATTTTTCTTGTATGATGACAAAAAAACCAAGACGAGAATAAAACAAAATGTGGTTTCTTCTTACAGAAATCAGAATTAAATTTGGATTTATTTTATCAATTTCACTTTTTATACTTCCATAAATTTCAAAAAAATAAAATTCCGGAAGCTTTGATTCAAAATTTCTTGCTAATTTCGAAATTTCTGTAACTACACAATTCTTATATGAATTAAAAATATTATCATACATTTCTATGGCGCCAAAAATTTTTGCTGAGGGAAGATATTTTCCTGCATGTTCTGGCTTGTTTAACAGACAAGTGCAGAGTCTCAATGTCATTATGGGAATTTTGTTGCTGCAAATAATGATATTTTTTGTTGATTTAATAAAATCAAATCTATCTAACCAAGTTAAAAATTTTCTTTTTTTAATAAATGCGTGCTTCATATAGGCATTACGACGCAATTTAAGCGTAGCATGCATCATGCGAAAGCCTGTAACTTCTTTAATATCAATTATATTGTTTTTTTTATTATTTTTTTGTAGATACATTTTATCAACACCACGTTTTTACGATAAGGTATTTATAAATGGACCAATTTGAGCAAAATTATTTTGCCACTTCTTTGATATACATTTCAATTTTATGGCTTTCTTCTGGTTTTTTTAAGTCCAATAATGCATTCCTGCACTCCCATAGCAATAGTAATATTATGGAGAATGTTTCTTCGTCGCGATTCCTCGGTTGCATAGCTTTTTCATCCTTCAACCTATGGTTAGGTAAACGGTTGCTACCAGGATTTGGTTAATAAATCAATCAAATTTGGGAGTCGCGTGCGACAGGGCGATGGGGCAGGTTCCAATAGGCGACATTGTAGCCGGGATCGCGAAGGATATGGCTTCGTGGAACGAAGCTCGGGGCGAGATCCATCCAGCGCTGATCGGTGAAGAAATTGCCGGCGATGTCGACCCGGCATTGGGTGAAGCAGCGCTCTGCCCACCAGAGGAGCAGGCGTCTTGCATCGTCATCGTCGCGAAGGGCGAGAAACCCGAGATTATAGACCCCCGATTTCATGATCGTGAGGTCGGAGGGCTCCCTCCCATCCTGCAGCGGCTCCAGGATATGGGGCGTCAGCACCAGGGAATGCGATGCAAGGGCGGCGAAAGCCTCGACGAGCGGCGCGAGCACCAGGATATCGGGATCGAGATAGCAGAGTTCGGTGAAGCCGCGGGTGATGAGATGGCGGAAGACCGAGGGTTTGATGGCGGTGTTGAATTCGAGGACGTCGTACCAGAGCCGCATATTGTCGATGAGCGGGATGCCGAGATCGGCGCAGTTGATGATCTCGGCGGCGAGGTCGAGGCCGGAAAAGCGATCGGAA
>JAKAQU010000044.1:9088-12240 GCA_021819535.1 Pseudomonadota bacterium
AACCGACAAAGCGATGCGGCGTATCGGCCAGAATAATGAAGCGCGCGACATCCGGCATCTGCGTGCGAAGCGATTGCATCAGCGTCGCGGCGTGGGCCATGTAGTTTGCCGAAGCGATGGTGAAGGCGGCCCGCTTGGGCGTGGGTTGGGCGTGGACGGGGAGCGCTTTCCGGCGCCGCTTTGTCGGTTTCGACGAGGCCTTCACCCTGGTCTCCCCCCATGCAAAACGAATAAAGTCTTTTTGCTTCTTTTTCTTCAGAAAAAGAAGCCCTGACTTTCCTTGCCCCGACCGGCATTTGCCCGCGGCATTACTCGCCCGAGAGGTCGCGGCGGCGGCGGTCGAGTTCCTCGCTATAGCGGCGGAGAGCGTATTGCTCGGTGAGCAGGCCGATGACGCGGCGGTTTTCTTGACTATCGATCACGGCGAGGGCGTCGCTCTCGGCCTGTTCGAAGGCGCTGATCGCGTCTTTGATGCTCATTTGCGGCAGCAATACGTGATCGGTGTAATGGAGAAGGTCGGCGATCTTGGCCGTGCTGTCGACGGCGTGGGCTTCGGCGACCAGGACGATGCCGGCATAGCGCCCCGCTTGGTCGAGGGCGATCACCCGTTGTTCGGAGCCGAGCGGGAAGTCGCGGCGGAAATTGCTGAGCGGCATATCGGCGCGGATGGTTCGCACCTCGCGGCGCATCATGCGCCCGACGGTGAGGTTGCGCATCCAGCCGACATCGACGGCGCTACGGATCGCCTCGCCCCGGAGATGGAAGCGCCAGGTGGCGAAGGAATAGCCGAAGGTGCGGCGCACGGTGAGTGCCGAGATCACCGAGGCGGCGAGCACGGCGATGGTGAGCGGCAGGCTGCCGGTGCTTTCGAGCGCGAGGAACGCCATCGTCAGCGGCCCGCCGACGATCGCGGTCGCGAGCCCGCTCATGCCGACGACGGCGCAGACCACGCCGGGCAAGAGGGTTTTCATCGTCAGCGCCGCGAGCACGGCGGCGAACAGCTTGCCGAGCATGGCGCCGAGGAAGAGGGAGGCGAAGAACAGGCCGCCGCGAAAGCCCGAACCGATCGAAATCGCCGAGGCGGCGGCCTTGAGCAGCACCAGCAAAGCGAGAAACGGCAGCGAATAGGGCGCGTTGATGCCGAGATGCAGCGCCGCGTGGCCGGAGGAGAGGATCTGCGGCGTCACCAGCGCCATGACCCCGATCGCAAGCCCGCCGATCCCGGGGCGGAGCCAGACCGGAACGCGGCTTTGGCGGAACAGATCCTCGGTCAGCGTCACCCCGCGCATGATGGCGATGCCGAAGAGGGCGCAAATCATGCCGAGCGCCAGCACCGGGACATAGTCGAAGGGCGGGATGGTGCTCGGCAGGATGAGCTCGAAGCCCCCCGGATCACCGAGCAGCCAGCGATCGACGGCGATCGCCGTGATCGAGGCGACGACCACCGGCGCCAGCGTCATCAGTGAATAGGTGCCGATCACCAGTTCGAAGGCGTAGAACGCGCCGGTGAGCGGGGCGTTGAAGGCAGCGCCGATGGCGCCCGCGGCGCCGCAGCCGACGAGGAGACGAAGATCGTTGCGCCGGACCCGGAAGCTGCGGCCGAGCCGCGAGCCGAGGGCGGCGCCGATCTGGCTATAACCCGCCTCCAGCCCGACCGAGGCGCCGACGCCATTGGAAAAAATCGTCTGCAGCATGACGATCAGGCTGTCGTTCAGCGACATGCGCCCGCCATAAAGGGCATTGGCCTCGATCGGGTCGATCGCCCGGTGCGGCCAGAAGCGGGCGACGAGGAGCCCGGCGAGGCCGAGCGCGAGACCGCCGATGCTCGGGACCAGAAGCGTGCGCCCGCGATCGAGTTGCGCCATGCCGCTCAGCCGCTCATGGCCGTAAATCAGGAAAAGCCCGTGATGCATCTCCCATGTCGCGAGATTCATCACCACGACGAAAAGCCCGGCCCCGCAGCCGACGAGGGCGGCGAGCGCCACCAGCCAGATTTCATCGGCGCGCACCAGGGCGCGCAGCGTCTGCGGCACGTGGAGAACGATTTCGCCGAGCGGCCGTTTCGGGCGCAGAACCGGCGGTGGCCGGTCACGCCGCGCGGCAATGCCGGCCGGGGAAAAGGGAAAGACGCTCATCTTCCGCCCCCGCTTCCCCGCCCGGGGAAGCGGACGGCGTGGCAGGCATCGAAGCAGGCAGGGAAGGGGCGTGATGAGCCAACTCCAACGCCCCCTAACTCGTTCGCAACCGCCTGCATCTTAAGGAGAATCTCTAGAAAGAGGTCATCGCCATCCAGCACTTTACACTTAACATAGTGAATCAGGCGTTTTCATGACCGTCTTTTTCACTATAATTTGCGCACCTCCCGATCGCGCCGCGGCCCCCGGATGCCGCTATTCCGCCGGCGCGGCCGGCGCCTCTTCCAGAGCGCGGTCATGCGGCAGAACCAGCACGATGACCAGGGCGACGACGGCGGCGCCGGCGATGGCGAGGAGGCCGCTCGTGAAGCTTCCGGTATAGTCGTGCAGCTTACCGATGACATAGGGGCCGGCGAAACCCGAGAGATTGCCGATCGAATTGATCACCGCGATGCCGCTTGCCGCCGCGGTGCCGGAAAGAAAGGCGGTGGGGAAGGTCCAGAAAACTGACAGGGCGGAGAAAATGCCGAAGCCGGCGAGGCACAGCAGGATCATTTTGGCGAACGGATCGCTGATGACGGCAGAGATGGCAACGCCCGCGGCGGCGGCGATCAGGGCGATCGCCATATGCCGCTTGCGCTCGCCGAGCCGGTCCGAGCGGCGGCCCCAAACGACCATCCCGATGGTGCCGATGACATAGGGGATGGCGGTGACGAAGCCGGTTTGGGCATTGTTTAGCCCGAACGCCTTGACGATCTGCGGCAGCCAGAAGGTGAACCCGTAATTGACCGCAACCGCGCCGAAATAGATCAGCGCGATCGCGAGGACGCGCGGATCGATGAGCGATTCCAGGACGGTATAGGTTCGCGCCCGCTCGCGCACGGCGCGTTCGGCGGCCATGCGCGCGGCTAGCCATTGCCGTTCTTCCGGGGCGAGCCAGGAGGCATGGTCAGGGCGATCGGTGAGGTAGAACCAGCAGACGACGCCGAGCAGGATCGCCGGCAGGGCCTCCAGAAT
>JAKAQU010000045.1 GCA_021819535.1 Pseudomonadota bacterium
GGGATCGCGGAGCGCCCTGATCTCGGCGCTGAGTGCACGCGGCGAGCGGCCGAGGGCCCGGGCGGCGAGTTGGCCGTAAAACGTGACCGGGAAGGCGGCGCTACGCGCGTATTCCGCCCGTGCCCGCCCCTGATCGCCGCGCGCCTCCGCCGTGCGCGCAAGCCAATAATGCGCCCGCGCCTTCGTGATCACGGCGGGCGAAACTGTCGCCAGCGCCGCGAAATGCGGCTCGGCACGGGCCGCGTCATGGAGGGATTCGAGGGCGATGAAGCCGGCGAGAAACAGGGCCTCGGCGCGCGGCTCGATCGCCAGCGACGCCGCCTCGCCCGAGGCGAGAACCGCGGCGATCACGGCATAGGCGGCCTCGGCGTCGCCGGCGGCAAGCACCTGGCGCGCAAGCCGTTCGCGCTCGCCCGTGAACGCGGCGCGCAAATCACCCGCCGCCTGCTCCACCCGTCCGCCCTCCTCCCGCCACAGCGCCTCGGCCTCCGCGTTCCGCGCCGCCCGCCTGAGCCAGCGCGCGTGCTCGAGGAACACGAGCGGCCAGGTTCGGCTTTCCGCGGGCAGGGAAGAGACGAGATCGGCGGCATCCGGCTGGTCGGCCCGGAGCGCCAGGACCGCCCGCGCCGCCATCTGTTGCGCCGGGGTCATCTCGGGCAGCGCCCGCGCCGCGGCGCCGGCATCGCGGGAAATCAGGCGGGAAAAACGCTGCCAGGTCGCCTCCGGGGTGAGGGCCGCCGGCCAGCGCGACACCAGCACCGCCTCGGCTGCCGGATCGTCGATCCCCTCGCTCCAGGCAAGGCGGGCCGCGCGCATGGCCGCCTCGGCATCGCCGCTCGCCGCTTCGGCCTGCGCACAGCGTACCCATGCCTGCGGCAGAACCGGGGGGGTGCGCCGGCAAAACACCGCCGCCGCGCGGTCGTCGACCATCGCCGCCAGCGCCTCGTCACGGCGGCGGGCGAGAAGATCCTGCTGCGGCCAGTCGGGATTGGCGGCGATGAAAGCGGCGATCTCGTCGGCGCTCGCAGCCCCCGGGGCGAGCAGGCGGTAATAGGTGACGAGCTTCTCGGCGAGCGGGTCCGCCATTTGCCCGGCGAGATCGGCCGCACGCGGCCAGTCATCGCCGCGGATCGCGGTCATCACGTCGCCGGCCGGCGGGTTGGCGCGAGGTTGCGCGCAAGTCGGCGCGGCGAGAAGAACGGCCGCGCCGAAGACGCCAGGAAACAACAGAAGACACCGCGGGAGATAGGGCAACATGAACCCTCTATAACGCTTTGCGGCCTTGCGGCCACTCCCCCGCCGGTCGTAGATAAAACGGCGCAAGGGAGAAGCTTCGGAATTCCGCCGAAGCCGGCGCCGATGGCGTCGGACGTTTTCGCTTTTTCCGCCTGCGATGGAGGTCGTCATGTTCAAGGGATCGCTGGTCGCGCTCATTACGCCGATGCGCGCCGATGGCGCGGTCGACGAGGCGGCGCTGGCCCGCTTCGTCGCTTGGCAAATCGCCGAGGGGACGGACGGGCTGGTTCCGGTCGGCACCACCGGCGAATCGCCGACACTGAGCCATGCCGAGCACAAGCGGGTGGTCGAAATCGTGCTCGATGTCGCCCGTGGCGCGGTGCCGGTGATCGCCGGGGCCGGCTCGAACAGCACCGAGGAGGCAATCGACCTCGCGCGGCACGCGAAAAAAGCCGGGGCGGACGCGACGCTGGTCGTCACACCCTATTACAACAAACCGACCCAGGAAGGGCTCTATCTCCATTTCAAGGCGATCGCCGATGCCGTCGATCTGCCGCTCATCATCTACAACATCCCACCGCGCAGCGTCGTCGATATGAGCGTCGAGACGATGGCGCGACTGGCCAGGCATCCGAATATCGTCGGCGTCAAGGACGCAACCGCCAATCTCGCCCGCCCGCTCCACACGCGCGCCGCCTGCGGGCCGGATTTCTGCCAGCTTTCGGGCGAGGATCATACCGCCCTCGCCTTCCTCGCCGCCGGCGGTGTCGGCTGCATCTCGGTCACCGGCAATGTCGCGCCCCGGCTCTGCGCGACCATGCAGCGCGCCTGGGCGGAGGGGCGAATAGGGGAGGCGATGGCGATCCAGAATCGGCTTCTGCCCCTCCATGACGCGATGTTCACCGAGACCAGCCCCGGGCCGGTGAAATACGCAGCCTCCCGGCTCGGCTTCACCGACGCTCGTTGCCGCCTGCCACTCGCCCCGATCTCGGACGCGACGGCGGCCAGGGTGCGCGCGGCGATGGACGGGCTCGGGCTTCTCGCCTGAGCCTCGCGGGGAGCAGCGCGCATGGCTGGCAAGGGGGATGCGAAGCCGCGCCTGATCACGACCGGGATCGCCGCGCAAAACCGCAAAGCGCGCTTCGATTACACGATCCGACGCACCGTCGAGGCGGGGATGGTGCTCAAGGGGGCGGAGGTGAAATCGCTCCGGCTCGGGCGCGCCACACTTTCGGAAGCGTGGGCGGGCGAGCGCGAGGGCGAGATTTTTCTCTTCAACGCCTATATCCCGGAATATCAGGGCGGCGTTCTGTCGCGCTTCGAGCCGCGCGCGCCGCGCAAATTGCTGCTCAAGCGCAAGGAAATCCGTGAACTCGCCGGCGCGGTCTCGCGCGAGGGGGTGACGCTGGTGCCCTTGCAGATCCATTTCAACGAACGCGGCCGCGCCAAGCTGCTGCTCGGCTTGGGCGAGGGGCGCAAAAAAGCCGACAAGCGCGCCGCCATCGCCGCCCGCGACTGGCAGCGTGAAAAATCACGCCTGATGCGCGCCCGCGGCTGAGCGGGAGGAGGACCGATGACGGATGCGGAAACGGAAGAGGCCTTGGCGCGGCGCTTCGAGAGTGTACCGCGATGGCTCGACGGGGACGATGATCTCCGTCGGCGCGGCGCGGATTTTTGTACGACCTGCCTGATCGGCATCGGCACGATCCCGTTTCTCGTGACGTGCGAGCGAGGCCTGCGGTTGCATCTTTCGCGTGGTCCGCATCTGATGCGCTCCTGGCGATTTGCGCTGCGCGGTTCCTGCCTCGGCTGGACACGTTTCTGGCAGGCGCCGCCACCGCCCGGCTGGCATGATCTTTTCGCCCTCGCCAAACGCGGTGAAATGACCATCGAGGGCGATCTCCATCCCTTCATGACCCATTTGCAGGTGATCAAAGATCTGCTCACCCTGCCGCGCCGGCGCGCGGAGGCCTGACATGACCGCTGCGCTCCCCCAATCTCAGACGACGGCGATCGAGCCGATCATCGGTCGCTATCTCAACCTCACCATCGCCGGGCGGCGTCAGCGCCTTTATTTCGAAGAGGCCGGGGATGGCATCCCGCTGGTGTGCCTGCACACGGCCGGCGCCGATGGCCGGCAATGGCGCCATCTCATGACCGATGAGGCGGTTTTACGCCATTTCCGCATCCTCGCCTTCGATCTTCCCTGGCACGGCAAATCCAACCCGCCGGAAGGCCATGAACGTGAGACCTATCGCCTGACCACGGCCGATTACGTCGCGACCATCCGCGCGTTTTGCACGGCCCTCGCGCTCGATCGTCCGGTGGTGATGGGGTGTTCGATCGGCGGGCGCATCGTGCTTGAACTCGCGATCGCCCATGCCGCGGAATTTCGTGCCCTGATCGGCCTCGAAGCCGCCGATTTTCAAACGCCGTGGTATGATACCTCGTGGCTCAACCGCCCCGACGTGCATGGCGGTGAAGTCTGCGCGGCCCTGATCTCCGGCCTGATCGCGCCGACGAGCCCGCCGCGGTCGCGCCATGAAACGCTCTGGCACTATAAGCAGAGCGGGCCCGGCATTTTCCAGGGTGATCTCCATTTCTACCGCGTCGATGCCGATCTTCGCGGCCGCGTCTCCGGCATCGATACCAGGCTTTGCCCGCTCTTTCTCCTGACCGGCGAGTATGATTTTTCCTGCACGCCCGAGGATACGAAACGCACGGCAGCCGAGATCGACGGCGTCGAGATGACCATTATGAAGGATCTTGGACATTTCCCGATGAGTGAAAATCCCGCCCAGTTCCGCCGCTATATCCTCCCCGTCCTCGAACGTATCCGCGCCCTCCCGGAGGGCGGCCGATGAGCGGCCTCGGCCGGCGCATGCTGCTGACCGGCGCGGCGGCACTCGCCGCACCCGGCGTTGCACGCGCCGATGCGGCGCCCCCGCTTCGGATCGGTGTTCTCAACGACCCGAATGGCGTCTATGCCGATAATGGCGGCATCGGCTCGGTGATCGCGGCGCGCCTCGCGGCCGAGGATTTCGGCATGAGCGTCCTCGGACGGCGGATCGAAGTGATTTCGGGCGACCATCAGAACAAGCCCGACCTCGCCGCCGGCATCGCCCGCGAATGGATAGACCGCGAGGGTGTCGACATCATCGCCGATGGTGCCTCTTCGGCCGCCGGCCTCGCGATCCAGGAGGTGACACGCGAAAAGCAGCGTATCTTCATCATCACCGGCCCGGCCACCTCCGATCTCACCGGAAAAGCCTGCTCGCCGTTCGGCTTTCATTTCAGCTACGACACCTATGCCCAAGCCAAGGGCACGGCGAGCGCGTTGACGCGCAATGGCGGCGATAGCTGGTTCTTCATCACCGCGGATTACGCTTTCGGCGCCGCGATGGAGCGTGATTCCAGGCGTTTCGTCGAGCAAAGCGGCGGCAAAGTGCTCGGCGGCGTGCGCCATCCTCTCGGCGCGACCGATTTCTCCTCCTATCTCCTTGCTGCGCAAAACTCCGGCGCCAAAGTCATCGGCCTTTGCAACGCCGGCGCCGATACGCAAAACACGGTGAAGCAGGCGGCCGAATTCGGCATTGCCCAGAGCGGCCAACACCTCGCGGCCCTGGTGATGTTCATTACCGACGTGCTCGCGATCGGTCTGCCGACGGCGCAGGGGCTGGTGCTCACCACCGCCTTCTACTGGGACCGCACACCGGAGACGCGGGCTTGGTCACAGCGCTTCATGGCCCACAAGCCGAAGCCGCCGAGCATGCTGCAAGCTGGCGTCTATAGCGGCGTGCGCCATTATCTGCAGGCGGTACAGGATATCCGCGCGACCGATCCCACCGCCGTCGCCAAGCGCATGCACGAGAGGCCGGTCAACGACATGAACAACGACCACGTCGCGATCCGCGCCGATGGCCGGCTGATGTGCGCGATGTATTTGATGCGGGTGAAATCTCCCGCTCAGTCGGCAGGACCGTTCGATGTCTATGATCTCGTTGCGGCGATGCCGGATGGGGCGGCCTTTCGCCCGCCGAGCGAGGGCGGATGTCCGCTTTTGTCGCCATGAGCGCGGCCGGCGTGATCGGCTGCATCGGCCTTGGCGTCATGGGCGCGCCGATCTGCCGCAATCTTGCGCGGAAATCGGGGCGATCGGTGCTCGGCTTCGACCTCAACCCCGCGCCGCTATCGCGCCTTGCCGCCGATCGCGTGGTCGCGGCAGCGAGCATCGGGGACATCATGGAGAAAGCCGACATCGTGTTTCTCTCGCTGCCGAGCGGCCAGGAGGTGGCTGCCCTCGCCGAGGGCACGGAGGGATTGCTGGCAACGGCGCGGGCGGGGCAGATCGTGGTCGATCTCGGCACCTCGCCGCCCGCCCTTGCGCGCCATCTCGCACAGGGTTTCGCTGAACGCGGCGCGCATTTTGCCGATTGCCCGGTCGCCCGCACACGCGAGGCGGCGGAGCAGGGAACGCTCAGCGTCATGGTCGGCGCCGAGCGCGAGATCTTCGAGAGACTGCGCCCCGTGCTTGGGAATTTTGCCACCGACATCACCCATTGCGGCCCGCCGGGTGCCGGGCAGGTGGTCAAAATTCTCAACAATATGGTGCTCGCCGAAACCGTCGTCGCACTTTCCGAGGCACTGGCGATCGCGCGCGCGGAAGGGGTCGACGGGGCGCTTTTGTTCGCGGCGCTGATGCATGGCTCGGCCGACAGTTTCGCGCTCCGCAATCACGGCATGAAAGCGATTTTGCCGGAAACATTTCCCGAACGTGCTTTTTCTGCCCGCTATGCGCGCAAGGATCTCGGCTATGCGCTCGATCTTGCCCGAATGTCGCATCTCGATGCTGCCGGCGCGAACCATGCCGCGCGGCTTCTCGATGCCGCGATCGCCGCCGGCGATGGCGATCGTTACTGGCCGGTCCTGAGCCAGACCCTGCGGCCGGGGCGCCCCGGGGAGAAGCGCTGAGGAGAGTTGAGAGGAAAAACCTGCCCAAAGCCATCTCGCCCGTTCGGCTTACCGCCGGCGACGGCCCTGTTTCTCGAACAGATCAGAGGCCAGCCTCGCGTCGGCGAGGACGCGGCGGGCATTGCCGGCCCAGGTGTAATCCCTGCTGACGAGGGTTGCCCGCGCCCCGGCGCCAAGCCGGGCGCGCAGGTCGGGATCGCCGGCGAGACGCGTGATCGCCCGCCACATCGCGCCATTTTCCTCGGGATCGAAGAGGAGCGCGTTTTGCTCATGGGTCAGAATTTCGTGGATATTCGGCTGATCGGGGGCGATGATGGCGCGGCCGGCCGCCATGTATTCGAAAATTTTCAGGGGCGATGCGTAATCGACGACGCGCGGCTGCAAGGCGATGTCGAACCCGGCGACCAGCGCCGGGATGTCCGCGCGCCCGACGAGCCCCGTGAAGCGGACGCGACCGGCGATGCCGAGAGAGCCTGCCTGCTGCTCAAGCGCCGCGCGCGCCGGCCCGTCGCCGGCGATCACGAGGGCGAGGCGCGGATCGGCGCCGGGTGCCGCGAGCGCCGTGATCACCGCGTCCAGCCCATGCCATTCGCGCACGAAGCCGGTGAAGCCGAGCACGATGGATTGACCCTCGCGGCCGGCGGGAACGGCGGGAACGGCGGGGAAGGCGGCGAGATCGATCCCGTTCGGGGTGATCGCGAGGCGCTCGCGCGGAACCCCCTCGCGCGCGATACTATCCCCGAGCACGCCGGTCACCGCATAGACCCGATCCGCCGCCCGCCAGACCAGGCGCTCGGCCCAGCGTGCGAGCCGGACGAGGCGCAACCCGCCGAAGCGCGCCCTCTCGGCGGCGAGCGGCGCGTTGACTTCGAGAAAATAAGGAATGCCCGCCCGCGCCGCGAGCAGGGCGCCGGCGAGATAGAACAGATTATAGCGTTCATAGACGATATCGGGGCGAAAGCTGCGAAAGGCGCGGCGGAGGCGGAGATATGCCGGGATATTGTAGGCGAGTTCGGCGCCTTCGGCGAGCATGCCGGGCAGAAGGCGGCGCGCCAGGGCGACGAGGCGGCTTTCGCCGCCGAAGCCGGATTGCTCGTAAAATCCCGGGCCAACGACCATGACCTCGGCGCCGGCGGCGCGGAGGGCGGCGATGAGTTCCTCGACATGGACGCTCTGGCCATCGCGGGACTGGATGCGATGGCTGTAGAGAATGCGCATCAACGCTCCTTCCGTCCCGCTCACGCCCGAACCATTCCGCCCCTGCCGCGCCGGCATAGCCGCTCGGGCGAGGAAAGTCGATGCGTGCGGCGGCTCTGATTTTCCTCTTTTCTTATGCCCATCTTCCTCTAGGTTGCGGCGCCAGATAAACCGTGAGGGGACGACGCATGGGCGCATTCCGCGGGCTTCGGCCGGCCAGGCCAGGAGCGCCGAAAGCGGCGCGGCAAGCCGTATCATGACCTGGTTTCTCGCCAGCGTCCGCGACGCCGACGAGGCCGCGACCGCGCTCGCCAATGGCGCCGATATCATCGACTTCAAGGATCCCGGTGCCGGCGCGCTCGGAGCCGTGACCCCGGAGATCGTCCGCGCCGGGCGGGCGCGGATCGCAGGCGCGCGCCCGGTGAGTGCCGTGCTCGGCGATCTGCCGATGGCCCCGGCAACCCTCCGCGCCGCGGCGGAAACCATGGCCGCGACCGGTATCGACTATCTGAAGCTCGGCATCTTTCCCGGCGGCGATGCCGAGGCAGCACTCGCCGCCCTGGCCCCGCTCGCAGCCAGAACGAAGCTGGTCGCAGTGTTTTTCGCCGACCAGAGGCCCGATTTTTCGCTTCTCGCCCTCCTCGCCGAGCATGGTTTCGCCGGCGCCATGCTCGATACCGCGGGCAAGAACGGCGCCCGCCTCCTCGATCACATGGATATCGCGCGTCTCGGCCGCTTCGTTGGCGAATGCCGCCGACATGGCCTGCTCTCCGGCCTCGCCGGCGCCCTCGAACTCCCCGATATCCCGCGTCTCCTCCTGCTCAGCCCCGATCTCCTCGGCTTTCGCACGGCCCTTTGTGGTGCTGGCGGACGCGGCAGCGCGATCGAGGCCGAAAGCGTCGCCATGGTCCGCGCCCTGATCCCGGGCGACGCCGCGCGGGGTGGCGCGAGCGGGGTTGATTTGCGCCTGCTCGCCGCGCGCGGCTATGCGCCCGAGGAAAGCGACCCGGCACTCACCGATCGCGTCCATCTTCGCGATTTCGTCTTGTCGATGCCGATCGGCGTCTATGCCCACGAGCGCGAACGGCCGCAGAAGGTGCGCTTCGCCGTCACCGCGATCATTTCCCGGCCACGTGCCGCGGTCGCCGATCTCCGCGACGTGTTTTCCTATGATCTGATCAGCGACACCATCCGCATGCTCGCCGATGCCGGACATGTCGGGCTCGTGGAAACGCTCGCCGAGCGGATCGCGACACGGCTACTCGCCCATCCCCGCGTGTTCAAGGTGGAGGTTTGCGTCGAAAAACTGGAGACCGGCAGTGGCATCGTCGGTGTCACGCTTGCGCGGACACGCGACCAAGAGGCGATGCCGCTCCCCTATCCCGCCGCGGCACAGGGTGGTCGCGCGTGAGCGGGCCGCGCCTCGTGGTCAAGCTCGGGGGAAGTTTTACCGCGAGCGCACGGCTCGGCGACTGGCTCGCCCGGATCGCCGCGAGCCGGGGCGTGCTCCTCGTCCCCGGTGGCGGCCCGTTTGCCGATGCGGTGCGTGCCACACAGCCGCTGATCGGCTATGACGAGGAGGCAGCGCACGACATGGCGATGATGGCGATGGCGCAGTTCGGCCGCGCCCTCGTCTCGCTCGCCCCGGCGCTGGAACTGGCGGCGAGCCTGACACGGATCGCCTCGGTATGCGGCCGGGGCGGGATTGCGGTGGCCGTGCCCTGGCCGATGCTGGCCGCGGAGCCGTCATTGCCGCGGCGCTGGGACGTGACATCGGATGCGATCGCGCTCTGGCTCGCCCGCCATTTCGCAACCCCGCTTTTGGTCATCAAACAGGTGAGCGCCGAGGCCGGTGCCACCCCCCGAAGCCTCGCCGCCGCGGGCGTGATCGACCGTTTTTTTCCCGTCTTGGCCGAGGGTTTCGCGCCGCCGATCCATCTCGCCGGCCCCGCCGATGTGCCGGCTGCCCCGGCGCTCGATCCGGCGTCCCTTCCCGGGCGGGCGCTCGGCATGACGGTGGTGGCCTGAGATGGCGCGCCGGGCGATCACACCGCGCTGGGCCTGGGCGCTCACCGGTTCCGGGCATTTCTTCACCGAATGCCTCGATCTCATTCGCGGGCTCGATGCGGTCGATCTCTTCGTCAGCAAGGCGGCGGCCGAGGTCGTGCGCATGTATCGCGACCAGCTCACGCTGCCCAAGGGCTCGCGCCTGTTCCGCGACACAACCGCCTCCGCGGCCCCGGTCGGGCGGTTTTACGAGGGATATTACCACACGCTGGTTCTGGCGCCGGCGACCTCGAACACGGTCGCGAAATGCGTCTTCGGCATCGCCGATACGCTCGCGACCAATGTTTTCTGCCAGGCCGGGAAATGCCGCGTGCCGACGATCGTCTTTGCCTGCGACAATGCGCCCGAACTCGAGACCCGCGCGCCGGGCGGGATGGTGAAAGTCTATCCGCGCCGGATCGATCTCGAAAACACGGCGCGGCTCGCCGATTTCGAGGCGACCGAGGTCGCGCTTTCGCTCGCCGGCCTCACCGCCGCGGTCGCGCGGCGCAAGACGCATCTCGGCGCGGGTAATGGCTGAAAAACTCGTGCTGCTCACCGGCCATCTCGCCGAGGCGCCGCTTCGGCGCATCGTCGCCGGGATCGAGGAAAATAAATTCGATATAGAAATAATAAATATGGGCGTCAAGGTCGCGGCATTGATGACGGAAGCGATCGTTCTTCGCCGCTTGCGCCCACCGGCCGATGCCGGGCGGGTGATCTTCCCGGGGCGCGCCGGGCTCGATGCGGCAAGGCTCGCCGCCCATTTCGGCGTCCCTTTCGCGCGCGGGCCGGACGAGATCGCCGATCTTCCCGCGTTTCTCGGCCTCAATGGCGGGCTGCGCGATCTCTCGCGCTTCGACATCACGATTTTCGCCGAAATCGTCGATGCCGGGGAACTCGACGAGACGACTTTGCTCGCGCGCGCCCGCGCGCTCGTCGCCAATGGCGCGGATGTCATCGATCTCGGCTGCCGGCCCGGCCGTCATTTTGCCGATCTCGAAGCGAAAATCGCCTCACTCCGGGCGGAAGGAATGCGGGTTTCCCTCGATTCGGGCGACCCCGAGGAGTTGCGCCGCGGTGCCCTCGCCGGCGCCGAGTTTCTCCTGAGCCTGACCGAGACGACGCTGCCGCTCGCCGCCGGCACCAGGGCAACCGCGATCCTGATCCCCGAGCCGCATGGCGATCTCGCCTCGCTGGTGCGGGCGGCGGAAAAAGCCACGGCGATGGGCATGAAATTCATCGTCGATCCGATCCTCGATCCGATCCATTCCGGCCTTGCCGCCTCGCTCGCCCGCTATCACGAGACGCGGCGGCTTTTGCCCGCGGCCGAGATGCTGATGGGCACCGGCAATCTCACCGAGTTGACCGACGCCGATTCCGCCGGTGTCACCGCGATCCTGCTCGGCATCTGTTCGGAACTCGGCGTGCGCCATGTGCTGACGGTTCAGGTGAGCCCGCATACGCGCCAGACCCTCGCCGAGCATGATGCGGCGCGGCGCATGCTGTTTGCCGCGCGTGCCGACCAAGCGCTGCCGAGGCTTTATTCCGAGGCACTTTTGCAAATCCACGACCGCGCCCCCTATCCGCAACAGGCGGCCGATCTCGCGGCACTCGCCGGCGCCGTGAGCGATGCCAATTTTCGCATCGCCGTCGCCGAGGACGGCATCCACGTCTTCAACAACCGCCTCCACCTCGTCCGCCAGGATGCGTTTTCCTGCTATCCCGATCTCGCGCCCGGCCTCGACCCCGCGCATGCGTTCTATCTCGGGGCCGAACTCGCCAAGGCGGAAATCGCGTTCCGGCTCGGCAAGCGTTATGTCCAGGATGAGCCCCTGCGTTTCGGCGTCGCAACCCCCGAGACGGAGGGGGCGCGAACGAGGCTCGCCGAGGCCGGCCATACATTGCGGGCGAGAGACGATGCCGCTCATACGTGAAACCGTGGTCACGACGCTTGCCGCCGATGGCACGCCGCATCTCGCCCCGCTCGGCTTGATCGCCGGCGAGGAGGATGGGTGCTGGATCGCGGCCCCTTTTCATCCCTCGACGACCCTCGCCAATCTCCGCGCCGTGCCCGAGCTGGTCGCCAATTACGTCGATGACGTGAGGATTTTCGCCGGCTGCCTCACCGGGCGGCGGGATTTTCCACTGCTCCCCGGAAGCCGGCTGCGCCCGCCCCGCCTCGCCGCCGCCCTCGCGCACGCCGAGATGCGGGTGGTCGCGGTGGAGGAGGATGAAACCCGGCCGCGTTTTCATTGCGAGATCGTCTGGGAGGCGAGCCACGCCCCATTCCAGGGCTTCAACCGCGCCCAGGCGGCGGTGATCGAGGCCGCCATTCTTTACAGCCGCCGCCATCTCCTGGCCCGCGAGACGATCGACGCGGAAATGCGCCGTCTCGCCATTCCGGTCGCCAAAACCGCGGGTGCGGAGGAGCTGGTGGCGTGGGAGTGGCTGGTCGGAGCTTTTGAGACAGAATTTTAAGAAAAAAATTCTTCTTTTTCTGAAGAAAAAGAAGCAAAAAGACTTTTGTTCGTTGGGCTATGCCTGTG
>JAKAQU010000046.1 GCA_021819535.1 Pseudomonadota bacterium
GGGGTTTCTGCTCTATGGCCGCGCGGTCGCGGCGGCGCGTCAGCCGTTTTTCTATCAGGTGCTCGCCGTCCCCGATACGCTCGACGGCCGTTTCGACATGATCGGGCTCTATGTCGCACTCCTGGTTCGCCGCCTGCGCCACGACCAGCCGCCCGGCCCGGCGCTAGCGCAGGCGGTGTTCGATGCCATGTTTTCGGACATGGATATCAATCTCCGCGAACTCGGGGTCGGCGATCTTTCGGTCGGCAAAAGGGTGCGGGCGATGTGGGAAGCCTTCCATGGCCGCGCCCGCGCCTATGAGGCCGCCCTCGATACCGGCGATGCCGCTGCCCTCGCGACGGCGCTGGCCCGCAATGTCTGGCGTGGGGCGGCGGCGTCGGACGCGGCGCGGCTGGCCGCGATCGCGCGCGCGACCGAGGCGCATCTCGATCGCCAGGGCCTCGCCGCTTTTGCCGCCGGCGAGGCCGATTTTCCTGCCCCCGAAGCCATTCCGGCCCGCGCATGACACCCGAATTCCACCGCCCCCGCGCCGCAAGCAGCCTCGACCCGGCCGGCGAGACGGTCGCGATCGCCGCCCGCGGCGCCGAGCGCGCAGCCCTCGCGCGGCGCTTCGATCTGCCCGCGATCGCCCATTTCGCCGCGCGTTTCCATCTCCGCCCGTCCGGCGATGGCGGTATCCTCGCCGAAGCCCGCCTCCTCGCGCGGGTGACGCAGGTCTGCGTCATCTCCCTCGCACCACTCGCGGTGACGATCGATACCCCCTTCCTCCTCCGTTTCGTCCCCGCCGGGCGCGAGGCGGAGGGCGACGATCCCGAGGCGATCGATACTATCGGCTTTGTCGAGACGCTCGACCTCGGCGAGGCCGCGGCCGAGCAATTCGCCCTTCTCCTCGATCCCTATCCGCGCGCGCCGGGGGCGGTTTTGCCGGCCGAATACATCGCCCCCGTCGCCATGACGCCGGAGACGCCCTTTGCCGCGCTCCACCCGCGCCGGCGCGGCTGACCCGGCGCGCGCCCGGCCGGCGATCCTGCCCTTGCCCCCGCGCGCTGCGCCTGCTAGACGCGCGCCCCTCAATCTTTTACGAGAGCATGGTTGCGCCCGTTCCGGGCAAGGCCAGGTCGACCAGGAGAGGCATCAGTCATGGCGGTTCCCAAGAGAAAAACCTCGCCCTCGCGGCGCGGCATGCGGCGCAGTCACGAGGCGTTGGGGCGGGAAGCCCATGCCGAGTGCCCGAATTGCGGTGAGTTGAAGCGCCCGCACCATGTCTGCAGCCATTGCGGCCATTATGACGGCCGTGAAGTGGCGCCGGCGGGCAAGGAACTGAAGGGCGCCGTGCGCGCCTGATCGCGGCGAGACGATGCCGCCCGCAGCCCGGCTTCGCGTCCATTCGCCTGCGCGCCCCGGTGAGGGCCGCGCGTGAGCGCCCGGCCCACGCTCGCGGTCGATGGCATGGGGGGTGATCACGCCCCCGAGATGGTCGTATCCGGGCTCGCGATCGCGCTCGAACGCCACCCGGAGGCGCATATTCTGCTGTTCGGCGACGAGGCGCGGCTTGCCCCGCTGCTCGCGCGCCATCCGAGCCTTCGCCGTGCCGTGACGCTGCGCCATGCCACCGAGACGATCGCCGGCGATCTCAAGCCGACGGCAGCCCTTCGCCTCCGCCAATCCTCGATGCGGCTCGCGATCGACGCCGTTGCCGCCGGCGAGGCGCAAGGGGTGGTTTCGGCCGGCAATACCGGGGCGCTGCTGACGCTCGCCAAGATCGTCCTCAAGACGCTTCCCGGCATCGACCGGCCGGCGATGGCCGGCATCGCGCCCTCGGCGCGGGGCGACGTGGTGATGCTCGATCTCGGCGCCAATGTCTCCTGCGATGCCCGCAACCTCGCCGAATTCGCGGTGATGGGCGATGTGTTCGCCCGCGTGACACTCGGCCTGCCGGCGCCGAGCATCGGCCTTCTCAATATCGGCTCCGAGGAGGTCAAGGGCGATGACCGGCTGCGCCAGGCCGCCGAAATCCTCAAGGAAAGCCCGATCGCTGGGCAGTTTTACGGCTTCGTCGAGGGCCATGACATCGCCGCCGGCACGACCGACGTGATCGTGACCGATGGTTTCACCGGCAATGTCGCCCTCAAGACCGGAGAAGGTGCTCTCAAGCTGATCGGGCAGTTGCTGCGCCAGGTCTTCACCGCCAATCTTGCGGCGCGGGTCGGCTATCTTCTGGCGAAATCGAGCCTTGAGCGGCTCAGGGAGTGGCTCGATCCGCGGCGCTATAACGGCGCGGTGATGCTCGGGCTCAATGGCGTCGTGGTGAAATCGCATGGCGGCACCGACGCGGAGGGTTTCGCCCATGCGGTGGATGTCGCGATGGACATGGTTGCGAATAATTTCAACGAACGCATCCGCGCCGGCATGACCGGCCTGCTTGCGGCCGACGCATCAGTGGCTGACGCATCGGGGGCCAATGCATCCGGGGGCGGCGATGACGCGGCAGCCCCTCTCGCCAGTGCCGGCGGCTGAGCCGATGGCGCGCCATGCCATCCTCGCCGGTGTCGGCGGCTATCTGCCCGAGCGGATCGTCACCAACGACGATCTCGCCAAAACGCTTGCGACCTCGGATGCGTGGATCAGCGAGCGCACCGGCATCCGCCAGCGCCATATCGCGAGCGGCGACGAGACGGCGGCCTTCATGGCGACGGAAGCGGCCAAGGCGGCGCTGCGTCGGGCCGGCGCCGGGCCGGGCGAGGTCGATGCCATCATCCTTGCCACCAGCACGCCCGATCAGGCCTTTCCGGCGACGGCGACGCGCGTCCAGGCGGCACTCGGGGTTACCCGCGGCTTTGCCTTCGATCTCGCCGCCGCCTGCTCCGGCTTCATCTATGCCCTCGCCGTCGCCGATGGGATGATCCGCGCCGGCCAGGCCTCCGGCGTGCTCGTGATCGGCTCGGAAGTCTATTCCCGCATCCTCGACTGGCAGGACCGCTCGACCTCCGTGCTCTTCGGCGATGGCGCCGGGGCCGTGTTCCTGCATGCCGCCGAGGGCCCGGCGACGCCCGATGCCCCCGGCGTGCTGTCAACCCATCTCCACGCCGATGGCCGGCAGGGCGATATTCTCTATGTCGATGGCGCGGTCGGCCGGCCCGATCGGCCGGGGACGCTCGCGATGAACGGCAGCGCCGTCTTCCGCCATGCCGTCGTCAATCTCGCCGCCGCGGTCGAGGAGGCGCTGGCCGCCAACCGGCTCGACCGCGCGGCGGTCGATTGGCTGGTGCCGCATCAGGCGAACCGGCGGATCATCGACGCCATGGGCAAAAAACTCGGCCTCCCGCCCGAGCGGGTGGTGGTGACGATCGACCGCCATGCCAATACGTCCGCCGCCTCGATCCCGCTCGCACTCGCCGAGGCGGTGGCGGATGGCCGCATCCGCCCGGGCCATCTCGTGCTGATGGAGGCGCTCGGCGGCGGCCTCACCTGGGGCTCGGCGCTGGTCAGGATGTAGGCCGGGGGCGTGGCCCCCCGGAACGATGGGCGCCCAATCCCCTGATCCTAAGGGATTTCTTGACGCGGCGGCGGGTTTTGCCTAGCTTTGCCCGATGGACACTGTCACACGCGCTCATCTCGCCGAGACGATTTACACCGAAATCGGCCTTTCGCGGAACGATTCCGCAGAACTTCTGGAAACCGTCTTGGAGCGGATCGCGACCGCGCTGGCACAGGGGGAGACGGTGAAGATCAGCCGTTTCGGCACGTTTTCGGTGCGCCAGAAGGGGCGCCGGATCGGGCGCAACCCCAAGACCGGCGTCGAGGTGCCGATCCTGCCGCGCCGCGTTCTGGTGTTCCGCCCGAGCCAGGTGCTCAAGGCCGAGGTCAATGGCAACGATGTGCCGGATGAAGATTGATGGGCGGTGATCCGCCCGGGGGAGGGGTGCCTGATCCCATGCCGGAAGGGAACGGCGACGAGGCGCGGGCCAAGCCGCGCAAGGCGCCGAACGCCTTTCGCACCATCAGCGAGGTCGCCGACGATCTCCACATCCCGCAACACGTGCTGCGGTTCTGGGAGACCAAATTCCCGCAAGTGAAGCCGCTCAAGCGCGGCGGCGGGCGGCGCTATTACCGGCCCGAGGATATCGCCCTTCTCCGCCGGATTTCCGGCCTGCTCTATGTTCAGGGCTATACCATCAAGGGGGTGCAGCGCCTGCTCCGCGAAGGCGGGGGAAAACTCGCCGACGACATCCCGCCCCCCTCGCCCGAGGACGCCGAGCCCGAGGCGCCGGCGCCCGCCCAGATCGCGCAGACCGAACTCCCCATCCCCGGCCTCGCCCCGCCGGCGCCGCGCGCGCCGCGCGCCGCCCGCGCCGAGGACCCCCCCGCCGCCGCCGAGGCCGAGCGCCTGCGCGCGGTTTTGCGCGAAACCCTGCGCTCGCTCGAAGATCTGCGCGCCCTGCTCGGCTGAGGGGGAAACATGGCCGCAAACCGGCCGAAGGGCCGGAGCCTCGCCGATTTTTCCCCTCTGAGCGCGGCGGAAACAAAGATTCGTGACGCCGCGGCGGTGGGCGAGATGGCGAAAATCGGCGAAACTCGGCCGGACGCCGCGAGCGACGAACACACGGTCCGCGCCGCATTCCTCCGCTTCCTCGCCCTCGGCGGCGATGACCAGGCCCCGGTCCATGAAAAGGGTCTTCAGGTTCGGGGCGCCTGGATTTCGGGGATGCTGGATTTGTCTTACGCCGAAATCGCCGGGGCGCTTGTTCTTACGGAGTGCCATTTCAAAGAAATGCCGGAGCTTCTTGATACAAGCATCAAGGGATTGTTTTCGCTCGCGGGCAGCGCCGTCCCGGGGCTGCTAGCCGATCGCCTGATCTGCTCCTCCAGCGTATTCCTGAGACAGGGATTAACATCGTCGGGCGAAATCCGCCTGGTCGGCGCGAAAATCGGCGGCAATTTGGATTGCACCCGCGGCGAATTCGAGAACCAGAACGGCACGGCCCTCAACGCCGACCGAATCACGGTCGGCGGAGACGTCTTCATGCGCCATAAATTCCGGGCCGAGGGTACAGTCCGCCTTCCTGACGCCAAAATCGGCGGCAATTTGCAATGCACCGACGGCAATTTCGCTAAGCCGGACGGAATGGCTCTCGTTGCCGACCGAGCCACGGTCGCGGGAAGCGTCTTCATGGACGGCACGTTCGAGGCCAAGGGCGAAGTCCGCCTGCTCGGCGCCAAAATCGGCGGGAATTTGGGCTGCACCAGCGGCACTTTCGCGAACCCAAACAAATTCGCCCTCAATGCCGATAGAATCACGGTCGGCGGAGGCGTCTTCATGAGCGGCGCGTTCCAGGTCAAAGGTGAAGTCCGCCTGCTCGGCGCCAAAATCGGCGGCAGTCTTGCATGCCGAGGAGGGCGATTCGGCAGCGAAAATTCTCCAGCGATCAACGGCGAGGGCATGAGCGTCTCCGGCGCGTTCATCTTCGATGGCGTGAAGATCGTCGGCGGCGCGGTCAATGTGAGCGGCGCCCATGTCGCCCAGCTCGTCGATGATCTGAAATCCTGGCCGCAAAACAGCGTGCTCGATGGCTTCGTCTACGGGAGCTTCGCCGGCGATGCGCCGACGGCGGCGAAGGATCGGCTGGCGTGGCTCACGAAGCAGAGCCCGAAGCATAGTGGTGCCGCGAAAAACCCGCGCGAATTTCGCCCGCAACCCTGGATCCAGTTGCGCAAGGTGCTGCGCGAGCGCGGACATCTCGAAGACGCGCGCCGGGTTGCGATCGCGTTTGAAAAACGGAGATACCAATGCGGGGTGGTCGGCGAGATTGCCAAGCCGGAAACGCCAGCGAAAGTCATACTCAGCCTCCGCCAAGAAGTCCGCAGCCGAATGGAGCGCGCGTTTCATTGGCTCTACGGCGCGCTGATCGGCTATGGCTATCGCCCCACCCGGCTGCTCGGGATTCTCGTCTTGGTCTGGCTTTTTTGCACCGTGCTGTTCGACATCGGCGCCCATAGCCGCGTCTTCGGCCCGACCGATCTCGCGATCGCGCAAAACCCGGCCTATGATCAATGCAACCCGGAGAAAACCCCGCGCGCCAACTGGACACGCTGCAAAACCATGCCGCGCGCCTATCCCGCCTTCTACCCGCCGATCTACGCACTCGACGTGCTGCTCCCGATCGCGAAACTCGGCCAGCAGGATCGCTGGGCGCCGCTCGCGCCAAGCGGGGCGCACGCAACCGACATCTGGCTGCTCGCCTGGGCGACGCAATTCGCCGTCTGGTTGGAGATCGCCTTCGGCTGGATCGCCGGGTTGCTGCTCGTCGCCACCATCAGCGGCCTTGCCAAGCGAAACGAGGATTGAGCCCTCGGCGCGGGATGACGCCCGGGCCATCCCTTGATAGAATGGCGGCCAGAGATAACGGGATCGCGAGCGCATGGGGCAATATCGAGGCGTTGCGCTCGGCAGCGTCGCCATCAGCCTTCTGGTCATCGCCGGCAAGGGCGCCGCCTGGTGGCATACGGGGGGGGCCGCGCTGTTTTCCGACGCGCTCGAAAGCCTGATCCATCCCGCGACCGCCCTTCTGACCTTCGGCGCCCTCTGGTTCGCCGCCCGCCCGGCCGACAGCAACCACCCTTTCGGCCACGGCAAGGCGGAATTCTTCGCCGCCGTCATCGAGGGCGGGCTGATCGTCGCCGCCGCCGTCGCCATCCTCCAGCACGCCTGGCTGGTCTGGCGCACCGGGGCGATATTGACCGACCCGGTGCCCGGCCTCGCGCTCAGTGGCGCGACCACCCTTCTCAACGGCGCCTGGGGCCTCGTGCTCCGGCGCGCCGGCAAGCGCTTCCGCTCGCCCGCCCTCCGCGCCGATGCCGCGCATCTTCTCAGCGATGTCGCGACCTCGGCCGGGCTTCTCTTCGGCCTCATCCTCGCCGTTGAGACCGGCGCGCTCTGGCTCGACCCTCTGCTCGCCGCCGCGACCGCGCTCTATGTCCTGATCATCGGGTTTTTCGTCATTCGCGCCTCGGTGGACGGGCTGATGGATGCGGCGCCAAGCCCGGCGGTGATCGGGCATATCAAGGCGCTGGTCGCCGAGCACGCGGCCGGGGCCCTCGAAGTGCATGATCTCAGGACCAGGAACGCCGGGCAGACGACGTTTCTGCAATTCCACCTCGTCGTGCCCGGCGATATGACGGTTGACGAAGCGCACGCCATCTGCGATCGGATCGAGGCGGCACTGCGGAGCGAAATGACCGGACTGGTCGCAACCATTCATGTCGAACCCGAAAGCAAGGCAAAGCATCACGGCGTGGTCGTGGTCTGATCCTCGCATGCGCGCTGCCTGGCCGGCATCATACCCCGGGAGGATGCGGCGTCACGGGCCGCTCATCCTCTCCGCCGGGCTCCATCTTTTCGTGCTCGCCCTGCTGCTGCTCCGCATCGTGCCGCTCGGCACCCCGCTCAAGCACGCCGAGGCGCCGCCGGCGAAGGTGGAACTCGTGGTGCAGGATACGCCGACGGTCGGCGACGGGCCGCGCGAGAAGCCGGAAAACCCGGCCCCCGCCCCCAAGGCGGAGCCTGCGGCCAAACCCCTGCCGGACGCGAAACCAGCGGCCAAGCCCGCGCCGCCGCGCCCACCGCTGCCCGCAAGCGACAAGCCCGATCAGATGAGCCTCCCGAAGCCCGAGACGGACGCAAAATCCGCCGCGGCCAAACCCGCGCCGCCGCAACGCGCAACAGAGCAAAGCCACCCCGCGCCGCCGGTTCGCCTCGGCCTCGGCGGCGATGCCGGCACCGGCCTCGTCCACGGCCCCGATGTCATTCCCGCCGGCCCCGATACGACCGTCCACAACATCCCCCCCGCCTATCCCGAAGCGGCCGCGATGCTGCACGAGCAAGGAAGGGTGCTGCTCCTCGTTCATGTCGGCCCCGATGGCAGTGCCGCGACGGTGGACGTGATGGAGAGTTCCGGCTACCTGCTGCTCGATCGCGCCGCCCATGACGCGGTGGCGAAATGGCATTTTCGCCCGGCGATGGCCAATGGCGTGCCGGTCGCTTCACAAATGCCGATCGAGATCAATTTCGATCTGCAAGCCAAACGGGCGCGCTGAGCCGCGCGCGCGGAAAGAGGGAGACGAATTCATGGTGCGTATCGATCGGGTGACGACGCGGGGCGGCGATGGCGGCGAAACCTCGCTCGGCGATGGCTCGCGGGTGCGGAAAGATAGCGCCCGCATCCGCGTGATCGGCGCCGTTGACGAGGCCAATGCGGCCCTTGGCCTCCTCCGCCTCCACACCGCGGAGATCGCGGATATCGATGCCCTGCTCGGCCGCATCCAGAACGATCTCTTCGATCTCGGCGCCGATCTCGCAACCCCGGGGGAGGAGGAACGGGCGGGGCGCAAAACCCGGCTTCGGCTTGCCGCCTCGCAGGCAGCGCGGCTGGAGGGGGAAATCGCCGGCCTCAACGCCGGCCTCGCCCCGCTCCGGAGCTTCGTGCTGCCGGGCGGCACGGCGGCCGCAGCGCACGCCCATCTCGCCCGCACCATCGCCCGCCGCGCCGAGTGCGAAGCCGTCCACCTCGCCGCCGAGGAAGCCATCGGCCCGGCGGTGGTCCCCTATCTCAACCGGCTGTCCGATCTTCTCTTCGTGCTCTCCCGCGTCTTCAACGCGCCCGACCGCGATATCCTCTGGCAGCCGGGCGCGACGCGGGAAGAATAGAAAAACGCCAAAAACCTTTCTCCCGCCGTCAGTGGCTCAGCATCCAGGGGCGCGCGGCGGGAAAGGATTTCGCCGCCGGCTCCGCCGCAAGCTTGCCGCGCCGCGGCGCGCAGCAGCCGCAGCCTGCCGCGTGACCCCGGCGCGGGGCGTTGGCGCTGCGCTCGTTTGTCGCGAACGCCGCCCGCCGCGCCGCCGGCATCATCGCCAAGGCCGGAACCGAAAGGAGCGCACGTGGCGCCGCCTCCGCACATTGCGGGCAGGCCTGCGGCGCGGCAAATTCCGCCATCGGGCGCGCCTCGGTGAACGGGCCGCCGGGCTCAGAGAGATAATCATAAACCGGCATCGCTGATCCCTTTCTCTCGCGTCAAAGATCGGGCGCGTCAAAGATCAGGCGCGAGCGGCACATCGATGCCGCCCGTAATCGCCTTCTGCGGGCCGGCCGCGCTCGGGTTGATGTCGAAATCGAAAATCCCTGTCGGCAGCCACAAAGTCGCGCAGGAATTGGGGATATCGACGACCCCGCTGATATGGCCCTGCACCGGCGCCGTGCCGAGAATGGCGTAAGCTTGCGCCGC
The DNA here is from genome assembly GCA_021819535.1 of Pseudomonadota bacterium. Lineage (GTDB taxonomy): Bacteria > Pseudomonadota > Alphaproteobacteria > Acetobacterales > Acetobacteraceae > Acidibrevibacterium. Next base: position 9,280 of record JAKAQU010000046.1, read on the forward strand.
CGAATAGCCGAATTTCTTCAGATACTCGATCGCGTTGAGACAGGCCTGGCGATAGGCGACGTTGACATCGAGATAATGCTGCGCACCCGATTCATCGACTGAAATTCCCTCGAAAATCAGGCAATCATCATAGCGCGGTTTGACGGGGCTCGGCTTGAAAATAGGGTTTTTGATCCCGTATTTCGCAACCCCGTCTTTGATCAGCTCCACTTTGATATGGATCCAACCCGGCATTTCGATCGCGCCACAAAACGTGATTTCGCCATCGCCCTGGCTGAAATGGAGATCCCCCATCGAGAGCCCGGCGTTCTTGACGTAAACCGGGAAATAGACTTTGGCCCCGCGCGAGAGATCCTTGATGTCGCAATTCCCGCCATGCTCGCGCGGCGGCACGGTGCGCGCGCCGCTCGCCGCCGCGGCATCGCGTGCCTCGCCCTTGAGGCGTCCGAGATGGGCCGTTGGCGCAAACGGCGGATTGGCGAGCGGTGGCACGCGCGTTGGATTGGTTGCGATGAGCGCCGTCTCGCGCGCATTCCATGTCTCGAGAAGGGATGCGGAGGGGAGGCAGCCGATCAGGCCGGGGTGGATCAAACCGGCGAACCCCACTCCCGGCACATGGCGGGAGCGGGTGAACATGCCATTGATGTCCCAAATCGATTTCTGCGCCTCGGGGAAATGCTCGGTGAGAAAGCCACCGCCATTTTTCTTCGAGAAAAATCCATTGAATCCCCAGCTATTATGCGGGAAGACGCCAATATCGAGAAAATCGACGACAAGGAGATCGCCGGGCTCCGCTCCCTCGACGCCGATCGGACCGCTCAGAAAATGCACGATCGAGAGATCGATATCCCGGACATCGGCGGCAGAATCGTTGTTCTTGATGAAGCCGCCGGTCCAATCGTAGCACTCGATGATGAAATCCGATCCCGGCTTCACCGTCGCCACCATCGGGATATCGGGATGCCAGCGATTATGGATCATATCATTTTGATAAGGGCTTTGCGACAGATCGACCTTGATAATGGTATCGGTCATGTTGTTTTCCTTTCCTCGTGTGAATGACAGGAGATAGAGGGTTCAGACAGAGAGAAAACGTGCAACCTCACTCTCATCGACCTCGCTCCGTGATGCGGTATGCACGATCCGTCCGCCTTCGAGCACAAAAAGACGATCGGCAACATCGAGCGCGAAACTCAGAACCTGCTCTGACACCAGGATCGCAAGTCCACGCTCATCGCGAATTTTCTTGAGTGTGCGGGCAAGATCGCGAATGATCGACGGCTGGATGCCTTCCGTCGGCTCGTCGAGCAACAGCATCTTCGGCTTCGTCGCCAGCGCCCGCGCGATCGCCAGTTGCTGCTGTTGCCCGCCGGAGAGATTGCCGCCACGCCGGGCACGCATTTCTTCGAGCACCGGAAACAAGGCATAGAGATCACGTGGCACGGCGCCGCCACCATGGATCACGAGGCCGGTTTCGATGTTCTCGTTGACGGTCAACGCGGGAAATATCATCCGTCCCTGCGGCACGTAGGCGAGGCCGCTCGCCACTCTCTGGTGCGCCTTGCGGTCGTTCATAATCGTCTCGTCGAGCACGATCTCCCCATCCGCGACCGGCAGAATTCCGATCAAGGTTTTCATGAGCGTCGATTTGCCCATTCCGTTCCGCCCCATCACGGCAACGATCTCACCGGGCGGGACCGTAAAATCGATACCGTGCAGAACTTCGCTCTGACCATACCCTGCCCGCAATCCGGATACACGGAGCATCATCGCATTCCCTTCAATGGCCGAGATAGACTTCGACGACCTTCGGATCTTCCTTGACGTGTTCGAGCGAGCCCTCAGAGATCACTTTCCCCTGGTGTAAAACCGTGACACGGTGTGCAATATCGGCGACAAAGCCCATATCGTGCTCGATCACCAAAACCGCCCGGTCACGAATGACCCGATGCAACAGCTCGGCCGTTCGCTTGCGTTCGCTCACACTCATGCCGGCAACCGGCTCATCAAGCATGAGGAGGCGCGGCTCCTGGATCAGCAGCATGCCGATCTCTAACCATTGTTTTTGTCCGTGACTTAAATTCTCCGCGCGTTCAGAGAGCAGACCATCGAGAAAGACCATCTCGGCGATTTCTTGAACTCGTGATTTCACTTTAATATCACGCTGAAACATGAGCGCCCCGAAAACCGACCGGCCGCGTGGGAAGGAAATTTCGAGATTCTCGAACACGGAAAGATCCTCGTAGATGGACGGCGTCTGAAATTTTCGCCCGACACCGGCCCGGACGATTTCGTGTTCTCTGAGTTGGGTAAGCTCGCGGCCGCGAAATTTCACCGACCCGGCGCTGGCCCGCGTCCGCCCGCAAATCAGATCGAGCACCGTCGTTTTGCCGGCCCCATTGGGGCCGATGATGACGCGGATTTCATTCTGATCGACATAGAACGAGAGATCATCGACTGCCATGAACCCGTCGAAGGAAACACTCAATCCCTCGACCGCCAGCAGAAAATCCGTCTCTGAACTCATCGCGCCGTCCTCCGATTTCTGGCGCTCTCTGCCCCAGAAAGACCAAGCAGCAGCCGCCGCAGGCGACCGGGAAGCGGCTCCCAATGGTCGCGATAGAGCCCGGCCA
>JAKAQU010000047.1 GCA_021819535.1 Pseudomonadota bacterium
GAGCGACTGCCCGGCGCGCACCGCGCCCTCTTGCAGCCACAGGATATAGCGCGGCACGCGGATGACGCCGTGGCTGTCATGGCCGGCGAGATTGGCCGAGACCAGATAGCGGCCGATCTGCGCCGCCTCCCCCGCCGCACAGCCGGCAGCGGCGAAGATCCGGGCGACGAAGGCTTGCAGGCGATCGACGGGAACGGCGATGGCGTCTTGATCCGGCATGTTTCTCTCCCTCTGGTGGGCGCGCTCGTGCCCCTTCTTGCCGGTGTAGCGCGTGCCACGCCGCCCGCCCAGAGCGTTACGCCGAAAGGACGGGGGAAGCCCGGCCCGGCGCCGCGATATCGGCAAAAGCCGGTATGCGCGCGATCAGCGCCGCGTGGAGTTCCTCGCGTCGCGCCCAGAGATCGCGATACCAGAGAAGGCGCGGCGGAATCTGATCGGCGAGCATGCGCCGCTCGCCGATGGTGGCGCGGGCCGCCTCGGCGAGGCCGCGCGTCCAGTCGGGCGCCGCGATCATGCGCGCGAGCGCCGTTCGTAAGTCGAGGGGGGTTCGGAAAATCATCCCGCTCCGGCCATTTTCGATGACCTCGCCATAGATCGTCTCGCTCGCCAGCGCCGCCACCCGCCGCGCCGCCGCCTCGATGAATTTGAGATCGGATTTGCAGGCGTTGAACGGCGTATCGCCGAGCGGCATGAAGGAAATTTCGGCCTCGGCGAGGCGCGCGAGATAATCGGGATAATCGAGCATCGGGTGGAAAATTTTATGCGGGCTCGCCAGGGCATCGAAAAACCCGCGATCATGGACGACGACGAAACGAAGCCGCCCCTCGGCCACCTGCGCGATCTCGTTCAAAACCGGCATGAAGGGCGGCCAGTCGGCCTCGCGGTTGATGCCGCCGAAAAAGAGCGTGAGCCGCGCGGGATCGGTGAAATTGCGCGCATCCGGCAACTGGCTCACGGCATTGGGGAAGACGGCGATCTCGGGATTGGCGCGGCCGAGCAGGGTCGCGAGCCGCGGCGTCGTCGTCTGCACCGCATGCACGGCGCGGAAATTATGCATCTCCGGGTGGCGCAGAATGGGGATGTAATCGGGATGGTCGTCGAATTCGCACACAACGAGGAAGCCGGCCGCGATCACGGCGCGCAATGTCGCGAGTCCCTGATCGCCGAGGAGGGCCGGGCGGTGGAGGATCAGGATGCGGGGCGCGTCGGGCGGCAGCGCCGGGAGGTCGCGGAGATTGGTGAGCCGCGCCTCTACCCCGGGTGCGGCCGCCAGGGCCTGCATCGGCTCGACGACGCGCACATGGCTCACGCCGCCGACTGGCGCCAGCATCGTCGAGAACAGGTGGAGCCGCGCCGGCGGGCTCCGCGTCGCCCGCCAGACATGCTGGAGCGGGAGCGCGCGGCGGGCGTAAGCGTCGCGATCGACGCCGAGGGCGGCGAGCGCCGGGGCGATCGCGGCGATGAAGCGCTGGCCTTGTTCGGGCTCGAACACCCGGCCGATACTGTCGAGCGGCGCGTAGCCGGCCTCGGCGAGCGCCTGGCCGGTGCTTTCCTGCGAAAACCAGCGGAGATGGGTGCGGTCGAACAGGCCGCTTTCCTCATAGCGCCAGCCGCCTTGCAGGAGGCGGGCGGCAAAGCGCCAATGCTCGACATTCGGCAGCGAGGCAAGCAGCACGCCGGTCGGCGAGAGTAGCGCCGCATGGCGGCGGAGCAGCGCCCAGGGGTCGCGGAGATGCTCCAAGACATCGCCGTAGATCAGGCAATCGACGGCGCCGGAGAAGCTTTCCGGCAGCGAGAGGGTCTCGATGTCGCCCGCGATCACGCCATCGAGCCGCCGCGAGGCGATCGCCGCGGCGCGCGGATCGCCCTCGATGCCGAACACCCGGGCGCGCGGATTGCGGCGCTTGAACGCGTGACCGAGCGCGCCGGTGCCGCAGCCGATATCGAGGACGAGGCGCGAGTAGAGCGGGATCCGCTCCAGAAGGTCGGGATTATAGCCGTCGGCGTAAGGGTAGGGCGCGTCGGGCGCCGACATTCAGCCGCCCGGCCGGCCGATGCCGTGATAGGTGAAGCCCGCCGCGCGCAGCCGGTCAGGGTCGAAAATATTGCGGAGATCGATCACCGCCCGCCCGCGCATGATCTCGGCGAGGCGCGCCGGGTCGAGGGCGCGGAACTCGTTCCATTCCGTCACCACCACCAAGGCGTCGGCCCCCTCCGCCGCCGCCAGCGCGGTCTCGCAATAGGTGACGGCGTCGGGCAGCATCGGGCGCGCCTGGCCCATGCCCTGCGGGTCATAGGCCTGAACCCGCGCGCCATCGCCGATGAGGCGCGAGACGATGGGGAGCGAGGGCGAATCGCGCATGTCATCGGTCTCGGGCTTGAAGGTGAGGCCGAGGACGGCGATCGTCTTGCCGCGCACCGCGCCGCCGCAGGCGGCGATGACGCGCCCGGCCATGCCGGCCTTGCGCGCCTCGTTCACCGCGACCACGGTTTCGATCAGCCGGCTCGGCGCCCCGGCGTCCTGGGCGATGCGGACCAGGGCGAGCGTGTCTTTCGGGAAGCATGATCCGCCGAAGCCGGGGCCGGGGTGGAGGAATTTCCGCCCGATGCGGCCATCGAGACCGATGCCGCGCGCGATGTCATGGATATCGGCGCCCGCCTTTTCCGCGAGATCGGCCATTTCGTTGATGAAGGCGACCTTCATCGCCAGAAACGAATTGGCGGCGTATTTGGTGAGTTCGGCGGTTTCGAGATTGGTGAAGACGATCGGCGTCTCGATCAGATAGAGCGGGCGGTAGAGCTGGCGCAGCACCTCGCGCGCGCCCTCGCTCTCGACGCCGATCACCACCCGGTCGGGGCGCATGAAATCGGCGATCGCACTGCCTTCGCGGAGAAATTCCGGGTTGGAGGCGACCGCGCAGGCGAGATCGGGGCGGACATCGCGAAGAATCGCCGCGATCCGCCGGCCGGTGCCGACCGGCACCGTCGATTTGGTGACGATGACGGCGGGATGGGTGAGCGCCCGCGCGACCTGCTCGGCCGCGGCATAGACATGGGTGAGATCGGCATGGCCATCACCGCGCCGGCTCGGCGTGCCGACGGCGATGAATACCGCCTCGGCCCCGACGAGGGCGGCCGCGAGATCATCGGTGAAAGAGAGCCGCCCGGCCGCGACATTGCCGGCGACGAGCTGATCGAGCCCGGGCTCATAGATCGGCATGCGCCCGGCATGCAGTTCGGCGAGCCGCCCGGGATCAGCCTCGACCACCGCGACCTCGACGCCGAATTCAGCAAAACACGCGGCCGAGACCAGCCCGACATAGCCGCCACCAATCATCGCGATGCGCATGCGCCGCTTTCCTTGCTTGCCATCCTTAACGAGAGCACGTCGATCCTAGCCGGCCTTGGGTGAATTTAGCGTTTATCCCTCACGCGCGCGATTGGGCGAGAATGTTTTTTTCCAAAGCCTGCGCCGCCTGGTTCCAACGCTCGATCTCGTCGGTATTGGCCGGCGGATTGGTCTCATGCACCGAAAAGCCGGTGGGATCGTATTCCACCAGCACCGAAATCTCGCCCTTGTTCGCCAGCATATGGCCGGGGTCGTCCTCGGTGATCGTCCAGCCGAGACCGGTCGCGGCGCGGCGGATCTGCGCCTGGCGTGCCTCGATCGTGCCGATATTGGTCGCGAAGGGCTCGGCCAGCACCTCATAGGGCGTGGTCACCGTGCAGCCGGCGATCACCAGAAGGCCGAGTAGAACCAGAATACGTGGTGGCATCAGAGACGCTCCTCGGGCAGGGTGAGCGCCCGCCATAGCGACCACGGCGAAAGCCCGCGCGCGAGGAGCCGGGCGGCGACCACCAGGACAATCTTCGTCACATCCGCCACCGGGCGGAAATGGCTCGCCCGCTGGCCGGCCCCTCCATAAAGCGCCGGCACGTCGACGGCAATGGTGCGATAGCCGGCCCGCGCCGCCTCGATCAGGAGGGCGGATTCGAAGGCGAAGCCGCGCGGGAGGCTTTTTCCGGCCGCCAGGGCCCGCAGCAAGTCGGCGGGATAGACGCGAAAACCGCACTGGCTGTCGGCGATCGGGTGGCTTGCGGCCCAGGAAATCCAGAAATCGGCGACGCGGTTGGCGATCCTGCGGCTCGCCGGCGCCGGTAGACGGCTCGCGCGGCGCGAGCCGATCACGATGTGGTGTGGCGCGCGCCTCGCGACGTCGAGCAGGCGCGGCAGATCGCAGGGCCGGTGCTGGCCATCGCCATCGAGGGTCGCGATCAGGGTGGCGCCGGCGGCGAGGGCTTGCGCGAACCCGCTCATCAGCGCCGCCCCCTTGCCGCGCCGCGCGCGATGAACGATCACCTGTGACCCGGCCTCTTTCGCGCGCGTCGCTGTCGCGTCGCGCGAGCCGTCATCGACGACGATGACAGATGCGGCGTGCGGCCGGCAGCCGGCAACGATCGCCGCGATGCTGGCTTCTTCCTCGCAGGCCGGGATCACCACCACCACTTTTCCCACCCCTATTGCCGCCGGGGCGCGGGATCGCGCTATAGAGTGTTCCGGGTCTTCCGCAATCAGGCGAGGGAAATCCATTCTTGTCCGTTCCTTGCGACATTCTGGTGATCGGCGGTGGCCCGGCGGGTGCGACGGCGGCGGCCTTGCTCGCCGAGGCCGGCCACGATGTCGTCCTGGTCGAAAAATCCGCCCATCCGCGCTTTCATATCGGCGAATCGCTGCTTCCCGCCAATCTCCCGCTGTTCGAGCGGCTTGGGATCGCCGAACGGATCGCGGCGATCGGCGTTCGCAAACCGGGCGCCGAATTCGTCTCCGACGCGCATCGGCGGAGCGTCGCCTACCCGTTCGCCGCCGGGGCCGCGCGCTTCGATCACAGCTATCAGGTGCCGCGCGCCGCTTTCGATACGATCTTGTTCGAAAACGCCATGCGCCTCGGCGCGCGCGGCTTTCAGAACCTGCGCGTCACCGCCGCAACCTTTCCCAAGGAGCCCGGGCGGGCCGAGGTGACGGCGGTCGGGGCTGGCGGCGAGACAAGGCATTTCGCCCCCCGCTTCGTCCTCGACGCTTCGGGGCGCGACACCTTCCTCGCCTCGCGCCTCCGTCTCAAGGCGGCGGACAAACATAACAACACCGCTGCGATCTTCGGCCATTTCCGGAATGTGGCGCGCCATCACGACGGGCGCGAGGGGTATATCAGCATCCATCTCGTCGAAAACGGCTGGTTCTGGTTCATCCCGCTGCCCGGCGGCATCACCAGTGTCGGCTTCGTCGGCAACCAGAGCGCGTTCAAGGCGCGGGGCGGCGATATCGCGGCGTTTTTCCGCGCCCAGATCGCCGGAAGCCCGAGCGTTGCCGCGCGTATGGCCGACGCCGAGACGCTGGGCACGGTGATGGCGGCCGGAAATTATTCCTATAGTGCCCGCTCGGCGTGCGGCGAGGGGTATTTCCTGATCGGCGATGCCTTCGCCTTTCTCGATCCGATTTTTTCGAGCGGCGTCTTTCTCGCCATGCGCGGTGCCGACGCGGGAGCCGAGGTCGCGCGCGCCTGGCTCGCCGACCCGACGACCGCGCGCCGCCTCGCCCGCCAGGCGGAGGCGCGCCTCAACGCGGCGCTGGCCCGGCTCTCCTGGCTGATCCGGCGGATCAACACCCCGGCACTCCGCGACATGTTCATGGCGCCGCAGGAGAGCTTCGGCATGCGCGCCGGCTTGATCGCCCTCCTCGCCGGCGATCTCGACCTCCCGCGCTTCCACCTCCCGGTGCTCGCCTTCAAAACCTCGTTCCACCTGCTTGCCGCCCTCCACCCTTTCGGCATCCGGTTGCAGCCGGACGGCTCGCTGCGCCGCGCGCACGGGGAGAAAAAGGAAATGGTTGTTTTTTGAAAGAACCTTTCTTGATAGCTTTTTGCTAAGGCTTTGCGATCGCAGCAATGACATCAACGGCAAATTTTTACTCGCGTGAGCAGGCGAGAATGATCGGGACGATTGCGTCGAGCGGAAACGTGATTTCGTGCTCCACGCCAAAATGATGCCCGTTGCGCAGATCCTCGATCCGGCAAGCCCGGGCCAAGGTCAGCGTGACGGAAATGGCGGGACTTTCGATCGCGCGCGCGTCGCGCTGAAGGGCGATGATCTCGCCGCCGTCGGATGCGCGCGTGAGGCGGGTTATGGTGACATCATCCGGCCATTTTCCATTTTCTGTCGCGAGATGAAATGGGGGAAGGACGCCCGCTGCCGCGATTTGCGCGGCGAGATTTTTTTCGGCATCGGGCCGCATCGGATCGAGAAAATGCGGCGCCACGTCGAGCGCGGGCCGGACGCGGCGTCTGCCGTGCTCATCGAAGCCTCCGGGCGGGGTGCTTGCGATCACCAACCCGCCGCCGGCGGCAAAATGGTTTATGGCAGCGGCCTCCGCCGCGGAGAGCGCCAGCGTCTCGGGCAAAATGAGAATGCGAAATCCGCCCTTTTGCAAATCTCCAGCGCGGATGCGGGACGACGAGAGGATCGTTGGGTTGAGACCACGCGCGCCGAGGTGATGAAGAAAAGCGGCGATGGCGTCGCTTTGCGGGTTGGCGCGATATTCCGCGTCCGCCCCGCGCGTCGCCCAATCGCCGCTGGTGGCGGCGCGATCGAGCAGCCAATGGATGCGAAAACTCTCCGGCGAATAGAGGATGGCGATCGGGTCGTGCTGGCGTTGTGCGGCAAGTAGCGTATCGCCGAGCGGGCCGCGGAGTGCCGCGAAATCCGCCGCCGCCGCGCGCCCCCAGGGCCCGAGCCGGCCATCGCTGCTTACCAGGGCGTGGTTTTCGTCCCATAAAATCGCACCCCCCATGCCGGCGAGCACGCCACGCCAGAGGGCTGCCTCTGTTTCGGGATCGTTGCCGGCGATCGTCATCAGCGTGATCAGCTTCGGGTTCATGGCTCGCGCGATGGCAACGCTTGCGCCGAAATCGTAGATTTCCATGACATCGACGGCATTGGCGAGCGTCTCATAGTCATACCCGCCCCAGCCGGGAATTTGCGCGCCTTCGATCGCAGCGAGCGCTTTCGGGTCGGCGGCATGCACGCGCTCGCGCCCGGCGCTGATGGCTTGCGCGAAGGCGATATCCATCCATGCCTTGAAATCCATCCACGGCGCCAAATTTTTCCTGTTGCCATGAAGCGCCTGATCGGTGGTTTCCGGCATGACATCGCGCCATTGTCGATAGTTTTTCTCCCATGCGCGATCGAGCGCGGCAAGAGAATGATATTGTGCGCGGAGCCAGGCACAAAAATCCTGCAGTGCTGGCCGAGAAAAATCGAAATCCCAGGCCGCCGAGAGGTCGGCGATCCCGGGCTCGTCGGCGAGATCGTAATAAAGCGGGCGATCGGCGCGCAAGCTCGTAACGAGGCGCGAAATGCGCTGCCCGATTTCGCTTCGCCAGCGTTGATCGAGAAAGCTCGGGGTGCGCTCAAAGGGGGCGAGCGAGGTGGGATTGGCGTTGTGTTGCGCTTGTGCGGCGAGAAACGCTTCGTTTACCGGGGTCGTGCCTTGCCAGCGGTGATAGGCGCTGTAGAAATCGGTCGCGATATTTTCGACATAAAACCGCATTCCCAGACTGCGGAATATCGCTGCTTGCGGGTCAGAAGCGGTATCGCTTCCGTCGCGGTGGGCGCGCAGCATTCCCGCCGAGACGCCGATCGAGCGCAATGCCGCAAGTTCTGCCCGCGTTTCGGCCTGATAGGCGATGATTTCGAAATGTGGCCACGCGGGTGTCTTCTCTTCCGCTTCGGCCGTGGCCACGAGGCCGAGCGCAAAGAGGGTCGCGAGGGATCGCAACGACAGCGCGAAAAAAAAGTCTTTTTGCTTCTTTTTCTTCAGAAAAAGAAGACCCTTTTCCCCTCCTTCGTTTTTTTCCGCATCGGCGTTTACCACGATGCACCGAGATATTTGCGATAAGCGGCGATCCAGTTCGTGGCAATGTCGCGCTGGGCGGTCGCGAGATCGAGCCGATGGGTGCAGACGAGTTTGTTCAGTGCCCGCTCCAACTCGTCCTTGCGTGCGGCGTCCCAGCCATTGCGGGCGCGGCGCGGCTCGACCCAGAGATTGGCGCGGGCGAGTGGCGCCCCGCCCAGTTCCAGTGGGATGAGGTGGTCGAGTTCGTAATAGCGCAATCTTTCACCGCGATGTCCGTAGGCGGCCATCAATTCGTGTTTCAGACGATAGCTCACATCCTCCGGCGGGCGAACCCGCTCGGTGTAGCCGGGGACGCAGATGGTGCTTGCGATATTGGCCTCGGTTATTCTGGGATCAATCGCGCCCGGTGTTTGCCAGGGATCGGGCAGAACCTGGGCGCGGGCGGGGGAAGCGGCGAGCACGACGACAAGAGAAAAGGCAAGAGCGAAGGCGCGCATGATCTCCCCCTCGCACGGCGTTGCTATTCCGCCGCCGCGGCGACCGGCGGGAGCAGATGAAACCCTTCGTAGCCGTTTGCAGCAATTTTTTCGCAAATCTCACGATAGACCCCGACCCCGCCGATATAGGGCATGAACACGCGCGGTTTGCCGGGAACGTTTGCGCCCATGTACCAGGAATTCGCTGCGGGATATAATGTCTTGTACGCGACTTCGTTGACATGCGCGACCCAGTTTTCCTCCGCGTGTTCGCTCGCCTCGATGCCAGCGGCGCCGCGCGCGTCAAGTGTTGCGAGACAGCGCGCGATCCAATCCACGTGCTGCTCGATCGAGACCATCATATTGCTCAGAACCGATGGGCTGCCTGGGCCGGTGATCATGAAGAGATTGGGAAATCCCGCCGCCATCAGGCCGAGATAGGTGCGCGGCCCCGCGGCCCATTTGTCGCGCAAGCTTTTTCCCGCGCCATTGTCGATGGTGATGGCGTTGAGGGCTCCGGTCATCGCGTCAAATCCCGTGGCAAAAACCAGAGTGTCGCACTCGTAATGCCCGGCCGCGGTCTCGACGCCGGTTTCGGTGATCGCGGTGATCGGGTGTTCGCGCACGTCGATCAGGCTGACGTTGGGGCGATTGAAGGTTGCGAAATAATCGGTATCGACGCAGATGCGCTTGGTGCCGATCGGGTAGCTCGTCGGCGTCAGTTTCGCGGCGGTTTCGGGATCATGCACGATCGCGCGGATTTTCTCGCGCACGAACTCGGCCGCTGTTTCATTGGCGTCAGCATTGACGATGAGATCGTTGAAGGCGGCCATGAAGGGAATACCGCCCGCGGCCCAGCGCCGCTCGTAAATGCGCTGGCGTTGGTCGGCATCGACCGCGAGCGCGGATTGATCGTTGAGATCATAGACGATGCCGTTCCGCGTCTCCCAGGCGCGCGCGCGCAATTCCGGATAGTGCGATTTCCACATCGTCTCGTATTCCGGCGGCATCGGGCGGTTATGGGCCGGGATGCTGTAATTCGGTGTACGCTGGAACACCGTCACGTGTTTTGCGTCTCTCGCGATGACCGGAATGGCCTGGATCGCCGAGGAGCCGGTGCCGATCACGCCGACGCTGCGGCCGGAAAAATCAACCCCCTCATGTGGCCAATGGCCGGTGTGATAGGTGGCACCACGGAATTTTTCGCATCCCGCAATCTCCGGCAATTTGGCGGCCGACAAACACCCGGTCGCCATGATGCAATAGCGCGCCGAGACACGATCGCCGCGATCGGTTGCGATTTCCCAGCGCAAGCGCTCTCGGTCGAACCGCGCGCGCTCGACGCGGGTTGCAAAGCGGATGTCGCGGCGGAGATCGAAACGCTCGGCGACGTGTTGTGCGTAACGCAGAATCTCGGGCTGCGGCGCGTAGATTTCCCGCCAGTGCCATTCCTGCTGCAATTCCGGAGAGAACGAGTAGGAATACTGCATGCTCTCGACATCGCAGCGGGCGCCGGGATAGCGGTTCCAGTACCAGGTGCCACCAACGTCGTCCGCGGCCTCGAAGACAATGGCGGAAAGACCTTGCGCGCGTAGTCGGTGCAGCATGTACATCCCGGAAAATCCGGCGCCGACGATGACGGCATCGATGTTGCGGGCGAGTGGCGGCGTTGACCCATCTTTCGTCATTTCTGTTTTCTTCCCCGAATTTAGGACATTCTAGCCAATCACGCCGGATGCGCGCCAGGCGGCGATTTCGCTCGGCGTATAACCATTCTCGCGCAGGATCGCCTCACTATCGGCGCCGAGTTCGGGCGCGCGGTGTGGGCGCGTTTTCACTTCGCCGGCGATCTGGAAGGGGCTCATGATGGTGAGCGTGTCGTGATCGGCAAGCGGGACGAGGGCGTGAATGGCGCGCGCCTGGCGATCGTCCGGAATATCCTCGAGGGTCGCGACGATGCCGAATGTCAAGCCATGGGCATCGAGGGTCGTGCGCCATGCGGCGAGATCGCGTGTTGCGAAAATGCCGTCGAGAAGGGCGATCAGCGCCGGCGCGTTGGCATGGCGCGTCTCGTTGTTGGCAAAGCGCGGATCATCGAGAAGATCGGGCCGGCCGAGTGCGCGGGCGAGATCGGGAAATTGCCGTTCCTCGCTCAGCATCGAGAGAATGAACCAGCGGCCATCGCGGGTGCGATAATGATGGGCGCAGGCATTCGGCGCTTGCTCGCGGGGGGGGCGGGGAAAGAAGCGAGCGCCGCAGAGGGCGGCCTGCGCGAGGCAGGCGTTCGACCATAATCCATTGGCGAGCAGCGAGGTTTCGACGTGCCCCCCGTGTCCGGTGCGCTCGCGGCGGAGGAGGGCGGTGACGATCGCGGCATAAAGTGCGACTGCCGTCGGATGATCGCCCATGCCGGGGACCGAGCGCGCCGGCGGCTGATCGGCGCTGGGGCGGACCTGGTCCATCAGCCCCGAGCGTGCCCAGTAGGCGGTGGAATCGAAGCCGGTTTTGCCGGCTTCGTCGCCGGCCTCGCCGTAGGCGGTGAGCGAGGCGTAGATCAGGCGCGGGTTGAGGGCAGCGAGGTCGGCATGCGCGATGCCGAGGCGGCCACGCACGCCGAGCGGCATATTGGTGATGAACACATCGGCCGCTTCGACCAAGCGCCGGAGAATGGCGCGGCCGGCATCGGATTTGAGGTCGAGGGCGAGGCTGCGCTTGTTACGGGCATCGACGAGCCAATTATAGTTTTCTGGGCTTTGCGGCTGGCCCGGCATGCCGGCCAGGGCGCGGTAGGGGTCGCCGGTGCCGGGGGGTTCGATCTTGATCACCTCGGCGCCGAAATCGCCGAGGATGGTGGCGGCGGCGGGGCCGGCGATGAAGCTCGCGCAATCGATGACTTTGAGGTTGGCGAAAAGCGACATGGCGTTTCCTTGCCCCTGTTTTCACGCGCAGATTGCCACGAGAGCGCCTGGCGCGGCAACCGAGACGCGCGCCGGAGGATTGGATAAAATTTGTCCACTAAATGAACAAATGAGAGGTTTTATGGCTAATATATGGGCAATATTATTTGGTTTTATAAAAAAAAGTCAAAATTTGGGGCGAAAAGCTGATTGACGATAGAGCTCGGCTTCCGCCAAGATCGGCTCCGGCCAGGAATGACGGCGGCCTGCCCGGGCGCTTGCCGGGAGAGCGAGCGGTCGAACCAGAGGTCGTTCGTAACCTGAGGCTCTGTCTTTCCCATCAATGAAAGAAAGGGGATTTGGATGAGGATCAAACGGCGTGCGGCGCTTAAGGGGTTGGCTGCGGGGCTGGTCGCGCCCGCGGTGCTGCGTCATGCAGCGCTCGGCGCCGATCCGATCAAGGTGGTCGGCATTCATGATGCCTCCGGCGGGCTCGACATCTACGGCAAGCCGATGATCGCCTGTCTCGATTTCGCGGTGGACGAAGTGAACGCCCGGGGCGGCCTGCTCGGGCGCCCGGTGCAGCTCATCAATTACGATCCCCAAT
>JAKAQU010000048.1 GCA_021819535.1 Pseudomonadota bacterium
ATCTTCTATACCGGGGTCGCGGATTGGGATTTCGTCGCCGAGGTGAAGAATGCGGTCGCCATTCCGGTGATCGTCAACGGCGATATCAAATCTCCCGAGGATGCCGAGCAGGCGCTCGCCCGCTCCGGCGCCGACGGCGTGATGGTCGGGCGCGGCTGCTATGGCCGACCCTGGCTGCTCGCCGAAATCACCCATTACCTCGCAACCGGAAGCCGCCTCGCGCCGCCGCCGCTCGCGCGCCAGAAGGCGATCCTTCTCACCCATCTCGACGCCATGCTCAGCCATTACGGAAGCGGGGCGGGGCTCCGCATCGCGCGGAAACACATTGCCTGGTATACCGCCGGCCTGCACGGCTCGGCCGCGTTCCGCGCCGCGATCAACCGGCTCGACGAGGTCGCCGCGGCGCGCGCGCTCATCGATCGCTTTTTCGATCCGCTGATCGAAGCGTTCACCCCGGCCGCCGAGGCGGCCTGATGGCCGCGATCCGGCACGGCGACATCGCTCCCGGCGGTGCGGCGGCGAATGAGGCGCTCTTGCTCGGCGCCTTGCCGGTCGCGGTCGCGGTGCTCGATGGCGAAAACCGGTTCCGCTACGCCAATCACGCGGCCGAGCAGTTTTTCGGCCTGTCCTTCGCCCAGCTTTCGCAGCTTCGCCTCGCCGATCTGGTGCCGCCGGACAACCCGGTTTTTCCCCTCCTCTCCCAGGTGCGGCGCGGCGAGGTGACGGTCGCCGATCATGATCTGACGCTCGAAAGCCCGCGGATTTCAAAGCGGGGAATCGCCGTCCAAGGCACGCCGCTGGTCGAGGAACCGGGGGCCGTGCTCCTCATCATGCAGGATTTCTCCGCCGCCCGCGCCCTCGATCGGCAATTGAGCTTCCGGGGCGCTGCCCGCAGCGTCGCCGGCATGGCGGCGGTGCTCGCCCATGAGGTGAAGAACCCGCTTTCCGGCATCCGTGGCGCGGCACAATTGCTCGAAAATTCGGTCGGTGCGGCGGATCGCGAACTCGCCGTCCTGATCCGCGACGAGGCCGATCGCATCCGCGCCCTGGTCGATCGCATGGAGGTGTTTGGCGAAAAGCCGCTCCGGCGCGAGGCGGTCAATATCCATCGGGTGCTCGAACATGTGCGCCGGCTCGCGCAAGCGGGCTTCGCCGCCGAGATCCGTTTCCACGAGGTCTATGATCCCTCGCTGCCGCCGGTTTCCGGCAATCGCGATCAGTTGCTGCAGGTGATCCTGAACCTCGTCAAGAACGCCGCCGAGGCGATCACCGAGGGCGAGGTGCCGCATGGCGAGATCACGCTGACGACCGCGTTTCAGCATGGCTTCCGCCTGACCGTTCCCGGCGCCGCCCAGTCGCTGCATCTGCCGCTCGTGGTTTCGGTCAGGGATAACGGGCCGGGTATCGCCGACGATATCAGGGCGCATCTCTTCGACCCCTTCGTCACCTCGCGGATCAATGGCAGCGGATTGGGGCTTGCGCTGGTCGCCAAGATCGTCGGCGATCACGGCGGGCTGATCGAGGTCGAGAGCCGTCCCGGGCGCACCGAGTTTCGCCTCCATCTTCCCATGCTGAACGAGAAAGGCGATAGCGCATGACGCTTCCGGGCGTTTTACCGACGATCCTGATCGCCGATGACGATCGCTCCATCCGCACCGTTTTGACCCAGGCACTCGGGCGCGCCGGCTATCAGGTGCGAAGCACCTCGACGGCGGCGACGCTCTGGCGCTGGGTGGAGGAGGGCGAAGGCGATCTCGTCATCACCGATGTCGTCATGCCGGACGAGAACGGGCTCGATCTCGTGCCGCGCATCCGCCGCCTGCGCCCCGATCTCAGGGTGATCGTGATGAGCGCGCAATCGACGCTGCTCACCGCCGTCAAGGCGGCGCAGCGCGGGGCGTTCGAATATCTTCCCAAACCCTTCGATCTCAAGGAATTGCTCGCAGCCGTCGCGCGCGCGCTCGCGGCACCGCTGCCGCCCGCCGAACCGCGGGCGGCGGAGGCGCGTGAGAGCGAAGAGCGCCTGCCGCTGATCGGGCGGAGTGCGGCGATGCAGGAGATCTACCGCACCATCGCCCGCCTCACCACCACCGACCTCACCGTCATGATCATCGGCGAGAGCGGCACCGGCAAGGAGTTGGTGGCGCGCGCGCTGCATGATTACGGGCGCCGGCGCGGCGGCCCGTTCGTTGCCATCAACATGGCGGCGATCCCGCGCGAGCTGATCGAGAGCGAGCTTTTCGGCCATGAACGCGGCGCTTTCACCGGCGCCACCAGCCGCAACCCGGGGCGCTTCGAGCAGGCGGCCGGGGGGACGCTGTTTCTCGACGAAATCGGCGACATGCCGCCCGAGGCCCAGACCCGGCTCTTGCGCGTGTTACAGGAGGGGGAGTTCACCGCGGTCGGCGGGCGCCAGACGGTGCGCGCCAATGTACGCATCATCGCCGCGACCCATCGCGATCTCCGCCAGTCGATCCGTCAGGGTTTGTTCCGCGAGGATTTGTTCTATCGCCTCAACGTGGTGCCGATCCGCCTGCCGCCGCTCCGCGAACGGGTCGAGGACATCCCGGAACTCGCGCGGCACTTCCTCGACCGCGCGCGCGAGCAGGGCATGCCGGAAAAAACGCTGGACGAGGGGGCGCGGCTTGCGCTCATGGCCTATCGCTGGCCGGGCAATGTGCGCGAACTCGAAAATCTCATGCGCCGGCTTGCAGCACTCTACCCCGAGGAGATGATCCGGCGCGAAGTGATCGAGGGGGAACTCGCGGAACCCGCCGCCGAGCCCACCGCCGCTCTCGCCGCCGCCGAGCCCGACAGCTTGGCGCGCGCCGTCGAGCGCCATATCATGCATTTCCTCGCCGCCTATCGCGATGGTCTCGCCCCGTCCGACATTTATGACCAGGTTCTGGCCGAGGTTGAACGGCCACTTCTCGAGATGACGCTGGCGGCGACGAGGGGCAACCAGATCAAGGCCGCTGCCATGCTCGGGCTCAACCGCAACACCCTCCGCAAGAAAATCCGCGATCTCGACATCCAGGTTCTGCGCGGCATGTCATGAAAGCGGCGGGGCACGTGTGGTGACGCTGATCCTCTCCCAACCGGGTGAGGCGGATGACGCAGGGCACGAAGCCCTGGGCGAGGCGGCGGTTGCGCAACCGGCGGGATCTCCGCGCGCGGGGGTGAGCCTCGGGCGCTTGCGGCACCTTGCCTCCCTCGGCGACATCCTGCTCGGCAAGGCCGCGACCCTCGTTCTCGCCGCCGGCGCGCTTTTGCTCGGCATCGGCACGTTTTCGGTGCTCGCCAATGGCGTGCCGCTCGGGCTCAGGCCCAATCTCGTCTTCGGCCTGGTGCTCGCCAATGTCGTCGTCCTGCTTTTGCTCGGCGCGCTGCTGGCCGGCCGTGTCACCCGCGTCCTCGTCGAGCGGCGGCGGGGATCGGCGGGATCGAAACTCCATGTCCGCCTGGTGCTGCTGTTCAGCGGGGTCGCGGTCGTGCCGGCGATCGTCGTCGCCGGTTTTGCCGCGGCGATTTTCAATGTCGGCATCGAGGCCTGGTTCAACGAGCGGGTGCAGACCGCGCTTGAGGAGAGTCTCCAGGCGGCGCAGGGTTATCTCGACGAACACCGCAACAATATCCGTGCCGATGCGCTCGGCATGGCCAACGATCTCGCCCAGGCCGGCCGTTTTCTCGCCGATGATCCGGAAACCTTCGCGCGCGTCCTCGGAACCCAGGCGGCGCTGCGCGGCCTGACCGAGGCGGTGGTGTTCGAGCCCGAAACCGGGCAGGTGCTGGCGTCTGCCGGGCTGATGTCGGGGCTCGGCGCCGAATTGCCGCCGTCCTGGGCGATCGAGGCGGCGCGCGGCGGCGATGCCGTGGTGATGGATGGCGGAGATGGCACACGCGTGCGCGCCGTCGTTCTGATCAATGCGACACCGTCCTTGATGCTGATGATCGACCGCCCGGTCGACCCCGCCATTCTCGACCACATGGCGCGCGTGCAAAAGGCGGTTGCCGAATATGACCGGCTCGATCAGAACCGCTCGGGCCTTCAGATCACTTTCGTCGTCGTGTTCGCGCTCGTCGCCCTTCTCGTGCTCGCGGCGGCGGTCTTGATCGGGCTCGTGATCGCCAATCAGATCGCGCGTCCGATCGGGCGCCTGATCCAGGCCGCGGAGCGGGTGCGCGCCGGCGACCTTGCCGTCCGGGTGCCGGAAACCGCGACCGGGGACGAGATCGCCGGATTGTCGCGCGCGTTCAACCGCATGACCGGCCAACTCGGCGCGCAGCGGAGCGAGTTGATGGACGCTTACAGCCAGATCGACGAGCGAAGGCGTTTTACCGAGGCGGTGCTGTCGGGCGTGTCGGCCGGGGTGATCGGGCTCGATGCCGAGGGCTTGATCGAGCTTCCCAACCGCGCCGCCGGGGATCTGCTCGACCGCGAGCTGATGACCGCGATCGGGCGCGATCTCGCCGCCGAGGTGCCGGAATTCGCGCCCCTGATCGAGGCCGCGCGCGCCGCCCCCGAGCGCGCCCAGACCGCCGAAATCGCGATCGGCCCGGCCCATCGCCGCCGCACGCTTTTGGTGCGCATCGGCGCCGAGCAGGCGGCGAGCCGGGCGGGCGGCTTCGTCGTCACCTTCGATGACATCACCGAGCTGCAATCGGCCCAGCGCAAGGCCGCCTGGGCCGATGTCGCGCGGCGCATCGCGCATGAGATCAAGAACCCGCTGACCCCGATCCAGCTCGCCGCCGAGCGCCTCAAGCGCCGCTTCACCAAGGAAATCCACTCCGACCCGGAGACCTTCAGCCAGTGCGCCGACACCATCGTCCGCCATGTCGGCGATATCGGCCGCATGGTCGATGAATTCTCGGCCTTTGCCCGCATGCCGCAGCCGGTGATCAAGCCCGAGGATATCGGCCGCATTCTGCGCGAGGCGCTGATCCTCCAGCGCCACGCGCATCCCGAAATCGCTTGGACGACGGCGATCCCGTCTTCGGGCCCCGAGGCGCCGTCGGATCGCCGGTTGATCGGCCAGGCGGTTACCAATCTCCTCCAGAACGCCGTCGATGCGATCGCGATGCGCCCGGGGGCTGGGGCGATCGGGCTTGCGGTGACGGCCGACGAGGCATGGGTGCGGATCGAAATCCGCGACGATGGCATCGGCCTGCCCGCCGAGGACCGTGCCCGCCTCACCGAGCCCTATGTCACCCACAAACCGAAGGGAACCGGGCTCGGGCTCGCCATCGTCAAGAAGATCATGGAGGACCATGGCGGCAACCTCATTCTCGACGAGCGGCCGGACGGGCCGGGCGCCATCGCCACCCTCATCTTGCCTTGCGCCCGCTCTTCTCCTTAAGGTCGAATAATGGCGCATGACATTTTGATCGTCGATGACGAGCCGGACATCCGGCTGCTCATCGAGGGGCTGTTGTCGGATGAAGGCTACGAGGCCCGCAAGGCGAGTTCGGCCGTGGAAGCGATCGCGGCGTTCCGCCAGCGCCGGCCCTCGCTCGTCATCCTCGATGTCTGGCTCCAGGACAGCGCGATGGATGGGCTCGGCATCCTCGAAATCCTCCATCGCGAGGAGCCGGAGCTGCCGGTGATCATGATCTCCGGGCATGGCACGATCGAGATGGCGGTTGCGGCGATCCAGCAGGGGGCCTATGACTTCATCGAGAAGCCGTTCAAGGCCGATCGTCTGCTGCTGGTCGTGCGCCGCGCCCTGGAGGCGGCGCGGCTGGCGCGCGAGAACGCCGAGCTTCGTCTTCGCGCCGGCCCCGAAAGTGAGCTGATCGGCCATTCATCGGCGATCGAGGCGCTGCGTGCGGCGATCGAGCGTGTCGCGCCGACCGGCTCGCGGGTTGTGATCAGTGGCGCCGCCGGCGTCGGCAAGGAGATCGCGGCGCGGCTCATTCATCGTCTTTCGCGCCGTGCCGAGGGGCCGTTCGTCGTTCTCAACGGCGCGACCCTGAGCCCGGGGCGTTTCGAGGAGGAATTATTCGGGATCGAAGCCGGGCCCGACCCGTCGCTCCGCCCGCGCCGCGCCGGGGTTCTGGAACGCGCCCATGGTGGCACGCTCTTGCTCGATGAGGTTTCCGACATGCCGTTGGAGACCCAGGGCAAGATCGTCCGCGCGCTGCAGGACCAGACCTTCGAGCGCATCGGTGGCGCGGCGCGGGTGCGCGTCGATGTTCGTGTCATCGCCACCACCAACCGCGATCTCCAGGCCGAGATCGCCGCCGGGCGGTTTCGCGAAGATCTCTATTACCGGCTCAATGTGGTGCCGCTCCGTGTGCCCTCCCTGCGCGAGCGGCGCGAGGATATTCCGCTGCTCGCGCGCCATTTTCTGCAGCGTTCGGCGGAGAGCGCGGGAATGCCGCCGCGCGAGCTTTCGACCGACGCGCTGACCGCGCTCCAGGCTTATGATTGGCCGGGAAATGTGCGCCAGCTCCGCAATCTCATGGACTGGCTGATGATCATGGCGACCGCGGCGCCGGGGGAATTGATCCGCGCCGATGCCCTGCCGTCCGAGATCACCTCCGGCGCGCCGGCGATGCTGGCGCTCGATCCGCACACCGATATCATGGCGCTGCCTTTGCGCGAGGCCCGTGACCTGTTCGAAACCCAGTATCTGCAAGCGCAATTGCTGCGCTTTTCCGGCCATGTCAGCCGCACCGCGCAATTCGTCGGGCTCGATCGCAGCGCCTTGCATCGCAAGCTGAAGCAGCTTGGCATCCAGACCGAGGATCGCGGCTGAACCGCCTCGGCCGCCGGCGGCGCGGGGCACGGCACGATTGGCGCGGATGCCGGGATTATGGCACAATGTGGCGAGATTGGCGGCGGGGACGAATGCCGGCCATGGGATTTCGGAAGGGTGAAGGCATGAGCAGGCTTGTGCGCGTCGGGAGAAGCTTTGCCGTCCTGGTTTTGAGCCTCGGCGCGGTTGCGCTGGCCTGGCCCGCGGGGGATCTGCGCGCCGCTGACCTCGCACAGCCGCCCGGGCTCGTCGGCCCGTCCATCCCGGCGACACAGCCAGCCACAACACCGCCCCCGGCGCCGCAGCCGATCGGCCCGCCATCGCCGCATGCCGCCTCCGCGGATGCGCATGCCCCGCACGGCGCCCCGCCGCATACCTTGGTCGAGGCGCTGGTCGCCGCCTATTCCACCAACCCGACTTTGCTTTCCGAGCGCGCCCATCTGCGCTCGGTCGATGAAAACGTGCCGACCGCGCTCGCCGGCTGGCGCCCGCAGGTTCAGTTCCAGGGCGAAGCCGGTTATGGCTACGGCACCCAGGCTTTCTATTTCCCGCCCGGGCCGCTCTCCGTGTTCGGCAATGCTCGCGATATCGGCCTCGCCCAGGCCAACGTCACCCAGCCGCTCTATACTGGCGGGCGGGTGCATGCGCAGACCGAAGAAGCCGAAAACAACGTCATGGCCGAGCGCGCCAAGCTGATCGCGACCGAGCAGCAGGTGTTTTCCCAAGGGGTCAACGCCTATGTCACGGTGATCGAGGATCAGCAATTGCTCGCCCTCAACATCAACAACGAGCAGGTGCTGACCAAGCAGTTGCAGGCGACCAACGACCGTTTCCGGGTCGGCGAGATCACCCGCACCGACGTCGCGCAGGCCGAAGCGGCGCTGGCGCAGGCGCGCTCGCAGCGTGAAACCGCCGAGGGCACGCTGCAAACCGCGCGTTCGACTTATCTCAGCGTCATCGGCGAGCAGGCCGAGCGCTTGTCCGAACCGCAGCCGCTCAAATTGCCGGTCAAGGACGAGGTGATGGTGAACAAGCTCGCCGCCGCCAATAATCCGAACGTGATCAACGCCCAGTTCCAGCTCGCGGCGGCGCAGGATGCGATCGACAGCGCGTTTGCCAGTCTGATGCCGACCGTCAGCATGCAGAACCAGACCTACACCCAGCAGAACGTCGCCTTTCCCTACAGCGCCACCAATGGCGGCCAGGTGACGCTGAATTTGAACATGCCGATCTATCAGGGCGGCTCGGAATACGCCGCCATCCGGCAGGCGCGCCAGAACGAGCAGGCGGCGCGCAAAAGCCTCGACGAGGCGCGCCGCACCGCGGTCCAGCAGGCGACGCAATCCTGGGAGACGCTGATCGCAGCACGGGCCGCGATCGCCAGCGACCGTGCCGCCGTACGCTCGAACGAGATCGCGCTCGAAGGCGTCGAGCGCGAGGCGATCGTCGGCAGCCGCACCACGCTCGACGTGCTCAACGCGCAGCAGGCGCTGCTCACCTCGCAGGTGACGCTGGTGCAGGATCTGGCGAACCTGGTGAATGCCTCCTACAATGTCGCCGCCGCGGTCGGGCGTCTCACGGCGCGCGATCTCAACCTTCCGGTCGCGGTTTATGACGAGACGGCGTATTATCGTGCGGTGCGCAATCGCTGGTTCGGCACGGGCGATTATGCGACCGGCCAGCCCGGGCGGTGATGCGGTGTGAACGCGGTCTTAAACAAATGCGGCTATGAGTGGGCCGGGAGGGCGCTGGCTTCCGTCGGCTTCCTTCCCCTGGCGCCGCGGTTGGGTGTCGGCATTTGTGTGGAGTGGGCATGAGCAACGAGACGCCGAAAGAGGGGGCGGCTGGCGATCCCTCCATGGAGGAAATCCTCTCCTCGATCCGCCGCATTCTGAGTGAGGACGAGGCGCAGGCGGCCGCGACGACCTCCGGCGATGACGTGCTCGTGCTCGATCCCGAGATGATGGTCAAGGGCGAGGTGCCGCAAGCGGGCGAGGCGACGCCGGCTTCCGCCACCGCCATGCCCGAAGCCCCAGAGCCAGAGCCAGAGCCGGAGCCTTTGCCCGCGCCGGAGCGGCCTCGCCCGGAGGTCGCGGCGGAGGCGGTCGCGTCCGTGCCGGAGGAATTGCCCCTCCTCGCCCCCGATACCGCGGACAGTGCTGCCGCCTCCATCGTTGGCTTGGTGCGCACGCTGGCCGCCGATCGTCTGACGCCGGTGCATCGCGCCGGGCCGACGATCGAGGATCTGGTGCGCGAGGAGATTCGCCCATTGCTCAAGGCCTGGCTCGATGTGCATCTGCCCGGCCTCGTCGAGCGTCTGGTGCGCCAAGAAATCGAACGCGTGGTCAACCGCGCCATGCCCTGATCCCGGCAGGAAGAAAAACCTCTTCTTTTTCTGAAGAAAAAGAAGCAAAAAGACTTTTGTCCCGGTGCCACGGCGCCGCTGGCACTGCCCAACGCATAAAAGTTTTTTGGTTCTTTTTTTCAAAAAAGAACAAACCCTTTCCTGCTCTGGACGCATCATGCCCGACGAAAACACGCTGGATAAAAACTTTACACCGCGCGCGGTGGAAGCGCGGCTTTACGAGCTTTGGGAGAATTCCGGCGCCTTTGCCGCTGATCCGAAGAGCGGCAAGCCCCCCTATACGATCATGATCCCGCCGCCCAATGTCACGGGCAGCCTGCATATGGGCCATGCGCTCACCTTCACGTTGCAGGATGTTCTCATCCGCTGGAAGCGCATGGCCGGGTTCGATGCCCTCTGGCAGCCGGGCACCGACCATGCCGGAATTGCGACGCAAATGGTGGTCGAGCGGTTGCTCGATGCCGAGGGCATCAGCCGCAAGGCGCTCGGGCGCGAGAAATTTCTGGAGCGCGTCTGGCAATGGAAGGCCGAATCGGGTGGCCAGATCACGCGGCAATTGCGCCGCCTCGGCGCTTCGCTCGACTGGAAGCGCGAGCGGTTTACGCTCGATGAGGGGCTGTCGGCGGCGGTGCGGCGCGTTTTCGTCACGCTGGCGCGCGAGGGCCTGATCTATCGTGACCGGCGGCTGGTGAACTGGGATCCGAAGCTCAAGACCGCGATTTCCGATCTTGAAGTGGAGAACCGCGAGGTCAGGGGCCATCTCTGGCATATTCGCTATCCGATCGCGGGCGAGGAGGGGCGGTTCATCACGGTTGCGACGACACGGCCCGAGACCATGCTCGGCGATGTCGCGGTTGCCGTCCATCCCGAGGATGCGCGTTATTGCGACCTGATCGGTAATGACGCGATCCTGCCGCTGGTCAGGCGCAGAATCCCGATCATCGCCGATGACTACGTCGATCGCGAGAAGGGCACTGGCGCCGTCAAGATCACCCCGGCGCATGATTTCAACGATTTCGCGGTCGGCCAGCGGCATCGGCTGGCGATGCCCTCGATCCTCGATCGAGAGGGGCGGGTGGTTGTCCACGAACTTCGTCAAATAGTTCGAGAGATACCGGAATTTGTCGAGAACCTCGCGGGCAGGGACCGGTTCGTCGCGCGGAAAGAAATAGTTGCCGAACTCGAACGGGTCGGTTTGCTGGAAAAAATCGAACCGCACACGCATCAGGTGCCGCATGGCGACCGTTCCGGCGTGGTGATCGAGCCGCTCTTGACCTGGCAATGGTTCGCCGACGCCAAAGTGCTCGCGCAAGCCGCGCTCCACGCGGTGGAATCCGGAAAAACCCGCTTCGTGCCGGAACAATGGCAAAACACGTTCTTCGCCTGGATGCGCGAGATCGAGCCCTGGTGCATCTCGCGCCAGCTTTGGTGGGGCCATCGCATCCCGGCGTGGTACGGGCCGGATGGCGAGGTGTTCGTCGCTGAAAACAAGGAAGAGGCGCAGGAACATTTCGGCAGGGATACAGAAATCCGCCAGGACGAGGACGTGCTCGACACCTGGTTCAGCTCCGCCCTCTGGCCGTTTTCCACCCTCGGCTGGCCGGAACAAACCCCGGAAATCGAGCGCTATTACCCAACCGATGTCCTGGTGACGGGGTTCGACATCATCTTCTTCTGGGTCGCGCGGATGATGATGATGGGCCACCATTTCATGGGCGATGTGCCGTTCCGCGACGTCTATATCCACGGCCTCGTGCGTGACGAGCGCGGGCAGAAAATGTCGAAATCGAAGGGCAACGTCATCGACCCGCTGGCGCTGATCGACGAGTTCGGCGCCGATGCGCTCCGCTTCACCATCTGCGCCGCCGCCGGGCCAGGGCGCGATATCAAGCTTGGCCGCCAACGCGTCGAAAGTCAGCGAAGCTTCGTCACCAAACTCTGGAACGCGGCGCGGTTTTGCGAAATGAACGGCATTGCGCCGGTCGCCGATTTCAAGCCGGAAAATGCGAGGCACATGCTTTCGCGCTGGATTCTGGATGCGGCCGACGACGCGATCGCGGAGGCGACGCGCGCGCTCGAAGCCTATCGCTTCGACGAATATGCGCAAGCCTGCTATCGCTTTTTCTGGAACACCTATTGCGATTGGTTTTTGGAATTCATCAAGCCAATGCTGGCGGGAACCGATCGTTACGAGACAGAATATCATGATGAGATCCGCGCCGTTGCCGCGCACGTGCTCGGCATCGTCCTCCGTCTCCTGCATCCCGTCATGCCGTTCGTGACCGAAGAATTATGGGCGCATTTCGGCTTCGGCGCCGAAGGCAGCCTGATCCGCGCCGAATGGCCCGCCGGCTCCGGACGCGCGCACTCGGATAGCCACCGCGACGTCGAGCGCGCCATCGCCCTGATCTCGGAAATCCGCGCCACCCGCGCCGTGCTCAACGTCCCGCCCTCGCGCCAGATTCCGCTTCTGTATCAGACCAGCGTCTCGCTCTTTGAAGCGTGGAACAGCGAAATCCGCCGGCTCGGGCGGATTTCCGAAATCGAGTTGCTGGACGGCGATCCACCCGCCGGCTGCGTGCAAATCGCGATCGATAATGGCGCGACGAAAGCGTTTCTCCCCCTCGCCGACGTGATCGACCTCGACACCGAACGCGCGCGCCTCCGCAAAAAACGCGACGAGGCAAAGGCCGAATTCGAACGCCACTCCCGCAAACTCTCCAACACCGATTTCACCAACCGCGCGCCGCCGGAAATCATCGAGG
>JAKAQU010000049.1 GCA_021819535.1 Pseudomonadota bacterium
CCACCGCACGGCGCGCTCAGGCTTCGAATGACCACTCCCGCAAAACAAAAACGCCCCCACCCCCGCCAGCGCCGTGAATCGCGTGCATCGCTCCTGCCAAAAACGTAGTTATTGGAGGTGTCCAGATTCTTGATAATTCGTTCCCCAGTCGACTCAATGACATCATAACGTTCTGGGGCGATCTCCTCTCGATCGTGCCAAGACGTTACCAATTTCGCATATTGATACCGCAGTGATAACGCATCTCGATAAATGGCACGAGCTGCTTTTTCTATCTGGTTTTCATGCTCTCTACGGCCGCGTCGCCGGTCTAACTGGAAAGTGATTATCAAGGAAGATGCCGCGACTGTCGGAGCGAGCAGCGGAACCAAGACATCTTTCACGAAATTGTAAATATGCACCTAATAAAACTACAATAATGACACCCCAAAAGTCAAGATTCAATGTGTTGCACGGCAAGGCGGATAATTGTAGCAGATAAAGTTTTTTGGTTCTTTTTTTCAAAAAAGAACCGCTTTTTCTGGCCCTTACGCCGCTTCCTCGACGAGATGGAGCGCCTGGCGGCGGAGCAATTCGCGGTAGAGGCCCGGGGTTTGTTCGAGTTCGAGGGGGCTTCCGTCCTGAATGATCTGGCCGGTCTGCATCACGACGATGCGGTCGAAATCCTTGAGCGTCGAGAGCCGGTGGGCGACGGCGATCACGGTGCGGCCGATCATCAGGCGTGAGAGTGCCTCCTGCACCGCCTGTTCGGCTTCGCTGTCGAGGGCGCTCGTCGCCTCGTCGAGGAGCAGCACCGGCGCGTCGCAGAGAAAGGCGCGGGCGATGGCGATGCGCTGGCGCTGTCCGCCGGAGAGTTTGGTGCCGCGGTCGCCGACGATGGTGTCGTAACCCTCCGCGAGCTGCATGATGAAATCGTGGCAGCCGGCGGCGTCGGCGGCGGCGCGCACTTCGGCGTCGGTCGCGTCGGGCCGGCCGTAGCGGATGTTTTCGCGCACGCTCCGGTGGAACATCAGCACATCCTGCGGCACCACCGAGATCGCGCGGTGCAGGCTCTCCTGGGCGAGGTCGGCGATGCTCTGGCCATCGATCAGGATTTCGCCGCCATCGATGTCGCGGAAGCGCTGGAGCAGCGTCAGCACCGTGGTCTTGCCCGAGCCCGAGCGCCCGACGAGGCCGACGCGCGAGCCGGGCTCGACGCGGAGGGAAAAGTTTTTCAAGACCGACTGCCCGCCGGGATAGGCGAAGGAGACCGAGCGGAACTCGACCAGGCCGCGGGCGGAGGCGAGTTTCTGGGCATCCTCGGCGTCGCGCAGCTCATGCGGGAGCAGGAGGGTCGAGAGAGCTTCCGAGAGCCGCGCGATGTGCTGCACCATGTCCACCAGGGCGACGGCGAGATCGCGGGTGCCGTGGAGGATGATGAAGCCGAGCGTGCTGACCAGCACCATGTCGCCGGCGCTGGCCGCGCCGCGCTGCCAGAGCAGGATGCCCCAGGCGAGAATGCCGGCGGTGAGCAGCGCCGTGGTCGCCGCGTGGAGCAGGCGGAGGCGCTCGAGATAGCGGAGGCTCTCGCCGCGCGCGGCCATTTCGCTCGCGATGCGGCGGCGGTAGCGCGCCTGCTCGCGGCCGAAGGCGCCGAAGGCGCGCACCAGCGAGATGTTGTTGATGACATCGACCATCTCGCCGTCGACCGCGGCTGCCTCGCTCGCGTAGCGATGGTGAAGCCGTGTGCCGCGGCTGGCGAGCCGCACCAGGAAGGTCGCGAGCGAGCCCGAGATCGCCGCGAGCACGAGGGCCATCACCGGATCGACGGAGGCGAGGAAGCAGATCGCGAGGATGACCGCGAGACAGGGCGGCATGACGTTCCACGAGAACAGGTTCTCGACGGTGAAGATGGCGTTGGCGGTGGTCGTGATGCGCCCGGCGAGCGTGCCTGGCTGGCGTTCGGAAAAAAACGCCGGCGCGTGCGCGGTGAGATGGGCGAAGAGATCCCGCCGGACATCGCCGGTGACGGTGACGAAGACATAGGAGGCGACCCAGCCGGCGAGCCGCCAGGTGAGATTATCGGCGGCGATCACCCCGGCGAGCAGCCCGAACGCCGACCACACGGCGCCGATGCGATGCGCCATCAGGGTATCGACGAGATGCTTGAGCGCGTATTGCGAGGAGACCGAAAATCCGACCGCGAGCATGACGGCGCCGATCACCACCGCGTGCTGGAATTTGTGGCGCAGCACGTAGGAAAAAATGAAGGCGAGCGGGCGGCGCGCCAGGCGCTCGAGCGTGGCGCCGCCGTCGGGGGCGCCATCGGAGGCGCCATCGGGGATGTGGGTGGCAGAGGGGGTCGGGCGGATGAAGCTCATGGCGGTCGGCATCTTTCGCGGATGGCGCGTCTCTGCCGCCGATCTTGCGCGGCATTGCGGCGGAGTTAAGGCAAATCCCGCCCTAGATTTGCCCGTTTCGCCTTCTTAACTCTCGCCACCGCCCGCCGGGCATAACGCCAGAGCCCGGTGCGACCAATAACCGAGAGAGAAAAAAATGCGCATCGCCCAGATCGCTCCCCTCTATGAAGCCGTGCCGCCCAAATTCTATGGCGGGACCGAGCGTGTCGTCTCCTACCTGACCGAGGAGCTGGTGGCACTCGGCCACGAGGTCACGCTGTTCGCGAGCGGCGATTCCGAGACCGCGGCACGGCTGGAGGCGGCGTGGCCGCGGGCGCTCCGCCTCGATCCCGCGATCCGCGACCCGATCGCGCCGCATGCCCTCCTGATGGAGCGGGTGATGCAGCGCGCCGGCGAGTTCGACGTGCTCCATTTCCACAACGAATATCTCCCCTTCAGCCTGTTCAGCCGCCAGCCGACGCCCTGGCTGAACACGCTGCACGGCCGTCTCGACATGATCGAATATCAGGGCATTTTCGACACCTTCTCGAACGTGCCGCTGGTGTCGATTTCGGATTCGCAGCGCCGCCCGCTGCCGCAGGCCAATTTCATCGGCACCGTGCTCCATGGCCTGCCGGAAAATCTGCTGACGCCGCGCCCGATGACGCCGAGCTATCTCGCCTTCCTCGGTCGCATCTCGCCGGAAAAGCGCCCCGACCGCGCGATCCGCATCGCGCGCGCCTGCGGCATTCCGCTCAAGATCGCGGCCAAGGTCGACAATGCCGATCGCGCCTATTTCGAGGCCGTGATCAAGCCGATGCTCGATGGCCCCGGCGTCGAGATGGTGGGCGAGATCAACGAGACGCAGAAACCGGAATTTCTCTCAGGCGCCATCGCCCTTCTGATGCCGATCGATTGGCCGGAGCCGTTCGGCCTCGTCATGATCGAGGCCATGGCCTGCGGCGTGCCGGTGATCGCAATCAATCGCGGCTCGGTTCCCGAAGTCATCGATGACGGCATCTCCGGCTTCATCGTCGAGGACGAGACCGGGGCGATCGGCGCCGTCGAACGCCTCGGCGAACTCGATCGCGGCCGCGTCCGCGCCCGTTTCGAGGAGCGCTTCACCGCCAAGCGCATGGCGCTCGATTATCTCGCGCTCTATCGCAAGCTCGCCGAGCCCCGCCTGCGGCTGCGCGCCGTCGGCTGAAAGGGAAAGGGCGAAGCCCGGCGGCCGGGGATCAGAACGGCCGCCGCGCGGCCCAGGGGGCGGCGCGCTCGAAGGCGCGGGAGAGTTGCAAGACGCCGAGGTCGTCGAAACGGCGCCCGGTGATTTGCAAGCCGATCGGAAGCCCGTCCTTCGTGAACCCGGCCGGGATCGACGCGGCCGGGTTGCCGGAGAGATCGAACGGGTAGGAGAATTCCGCCCAGGCGAGCCAGTCCCAGCTATGTTCCGCCCACCCCTCCGGCGCGAGGCGCTCGGAAGGGAAAGCGGCGACGGAGGCGGCGGGCGAGAGGAGGAAATCCCAATCCGCGAAGAACAGGTTGATATCGCGGATATAGGCGTATTTGCGCTCGCGCATGATCTGATAGCGATCCATGGTGATGGACCGGCCTTCTTCGATGCAGGCGACGAAGCCGGGATCCATTTCGGCGCGCCACTGATCGAGCTTTGGCGCATGCACGGCCCAATGCGCCGGCCAGAAAAAGCGGATCAGTTCCGGACCCGCCGGCCCAAAGGGCGGGGTCACGTCGTGCAATTCGGCGCCGAGAGCGGTGGCGAGACGCTCGGCCGCGGCGCGGGCGAGAGCGGCGACCTCGGGATCGACGCGGGCATGGCCGAAATCGGCGCTGTAGGCGAGACGCGGGCGCGGCAGCACCTGATCGAGGAGAGCGGGATAATCGGCCGGAGGCGCCTCCAGGCTGGTGTGATCCCAATCATGCGGCCCGGCCATCACCGCCAGCATCAGCGCGGCATCGGCGACGCTCCGGGTGAGCGGGCCGAGGTGAGACGTGTAATCGGTGTTGGAAACCGGGTGGATGGGCACGCGCCCATAGCTCGGCTTCAAGCCGTAAACACCGCAGAAATGGGCCGGGAGCCGCACCGAGCCTGCGGCATCGCTCCCCTGATGAAGGGCGCCGAAGCCGGCCGCCGCCGCCGCGCCCGCCCCGGCCGAGGAGCCGCCGGCGGTGAGGCCGATGCGCCAGGGGGTGTGGGTCAGGCCGGTGAGCGGGCTCCGGCCGGTGCCGATCCAGCCGAATTCCGGCGTCGTCGTCTTGCCGATGATGATGGCGCCGGCCTCGCGCAGCCGCGTTACGATCGGCGCGTCGAGATCGGGGATGAAGCCGCGCCTGGTCGGCGAGCCGTATTGCGTCGCAACGCCGCGTGTCAGCGTCAGATCCTTGACCGTAACCGGAACGCCCTCCAGCGGCCCGCGCGGGTTGCCGGCGGCAAAGCGCTGCTCGGCGGCCTCGGCTTCGGCCATCGCCTGATCACCGAGCACGGTGACGAAGGCGTTGACCTCGCGGTCATGCGCCGCGATCCGTGCCAGCACCGCCGCCATCACCTCGCGCGGCGAGATCGTGCCGGCGCGATAGAGGCGGGCGAGTTCGGTCGCCGGAAGAAAGCAGAGATCCTCGTCCGTCATGGCGCCCTCAAGCCGGCTCGGTCACGGGGGCCGCAACCGGGCGTGCCCAGCCATGCGGGTCCGGCCCGGTTCCGTATTGGATGCCGATGATCGCATCATAGAGCCGCTCTGTCAGGGCGCCGATGCCGCCGCCCTGGATGACGTGGCGCGCCCCCTTGTAGCCGAGCTCGCCGACCGGCGAGATCACCGCCGCCGTCCCCGTGCCCCACATCTCTTCGAGCCGCCCGGCGGCGATCGCGGCGACCACCTCATCGATGGTGATCGGCCGTTCCTCCACCTTGATCCCCCAATCCTTGAGCAGGGTCAGCACGGAATCGCGGGTGACGCCGGCGAGGATGGAGCCGGCGAGCGGCGGCGTCACCACCACGCCGTCGATTTTCATCATGATGTTCATGGTGCCGACCTCTTCGAGGAAGCGGTGTTCGGCGCCGTCGAGATAGAGCACCTGGGTGAAGCCGAGATGGTGCGCCTCCTCCGCCGGATAGAGGCTGGCGGCGTAATTGGCCGCGGTCTTGGCGGCGCCGAGCCCGCCGGGGAGGGCGCGGACATGGCGCTCGCTGGCGAGGATCTTCACCGGGTTCATCCCTTCCGGATAATAGGCGCCGACCGGGCTCAGGATGACGTAGTAGAGATAGCTCTCGGCCGGGCGCACGCCGAGGAAAGGCTCGGTCGCGATCACCGTCGGGCGGATATAGAGCGCGGTTCCGGGCAGTTTTGGCACCCAGCGCCGCTCTAGACCGACCAGGGCGTGAAACGATTGCTCGACCAGCGCCGCATCGAGGGCGGGGATGCACAGCCGCTCGCAGGAATGGTTGAGGCGCCGCGCATGCCGATCGGGGCGGAAAATGCGGATCACGCCATCGGCCCCGCGAAACGCCTTGAGGCCGTCGAACACCGCCTGGGCGTAGTGCAGCACGCAGGTCGCGGGATCGAGGCTGAGCGGGTGATAGGGCTCGATGCGCGGATCGAACCAGCCGCGCCCGCTCTCATAGGTCATCATGAACATGTGGTCGGTAAAGACGGTGCCGAATTTCAGGCTGGAATCCGGCGGCGGCGCCTTGAGCGATGCGGCGCGGGTGATGGGAAACGCGGTCATGGCGCAACACTCCTTCTTGCCCGCCGGATTGGCGGCCCGGTCGCGGGGATTGGCGCCATATTGCCGCGCTTCGCCGCCGCTGTCTTGTCCTTCGCCATGCATTTACCGCATGATCGCATCACCGCGGCGATTGCGGCCGTGGGCGGAGAGGAAACCAACGATGATTTACGAAATGCGGGTCTATCATTGCGTGCCAGGGCGGCTGCCGGCGCTGCTCAAGCGGTTCGAGACCATCACGCTCGATATCTGGAAGCGCCACGGTATCCGCCAGGCGGGGTTTTGGACGGTGCTGGTCGGGGAATCGAACCAGGATCTGGTCTATCTGCTGGCCTGGGAATCGATGGCCGAGCGTGAACGCGTCTGGGGCGGGTTCATGAGCGACCCGGAATGGATCGCCAAACGCGCCGAGACCGAGCGCGACGGCCAGATCGTCGCCTCGATCACCAACAGCTTCCTCCAGCCGACCGGCTTCTCGGCGGTGCGCTGAACGTCACCGCCGAAGGCCGGAGATTTTATTCCGTTCCCTCGGCGTGGCTCATTTTCTCGGAGCGGCAGCGCCGGTGGCGCTGTCCGTTCAATCCGCCGCCATCGAGAGGTGGCGGCCGACCATTTTCTTGCCGACATGATCCTCCACCGCGGCGGCGATCGCCTCGGCGTGATTGGCCATGACGTGATCGGCACCGAGGAGGATGCGGTAATCGACGCTGACGCCTTTTTGCGTGTTCAGCTTATCGACCAGTTTCCTGACCGCGGGCTCGGGCACGAGGTCGTCGTTATCGCCATGGAGCATCAGCCCGCCGCAGGGGCAGGGGGCGAGGAAACCGAAATCGTAGTGGCTCGCTGGTGGCGCGATGCTGATCCAGCCGGAGATTTCCGGCCGGCGCATCAGCAACTGCATGCCGACGAAGGCGCCGAAGGAATAGCCTGCGATCCAGAGTCCGCCAGCGTTGGGATTGACCGCTTGCAGCCAATCGAGTGCTGCCGCGGCGTCGCCGATTTCGCCGATGCCGCCGTCATAGCGCCCCTGGCTGCGCCCGACGCCGCGAAAATTGAAGCGCATGGTGGAAAACCCCAGGCGCTGAAACGATTGGTAGACCGTATAGGTGATCCGGTTGTTCATCGTCCCGCCATGCAGCGGATGCGGGTGCAGCACCAGCGCCACCGGGGCGCCGGTTTCTTTCGAATGATGATAACGACCTTCCAACCGCCCATCAGGGCCGGCGAACATCACCTCGGGCATGATCTCTAAGTTCCGTTCCTGTTCTTGATGGTTCCCGCTGCCCGCAACGGCGGCGGGCAAGATGGGAACCATGATGCGACTGATACGTGACATAAGCATTCGGCAGCGTGCGTTTCCAGTTTTTTCCGCAGCACCAACGAGCGGTTTTTCCTCCCATTCCGGTCTTTTTTTCGTCCCCCCGCGATTTCCGATGGCGCCGACCCTTTCGATGACCCGCTGCGTTGACTAAGTCTTGAAGCGGCAAGAGCGGTGATGCTCGATGGGGGGCGCGATGGGCGGGGATGGGCAGCGGCAAAGGGCCTGCGAGAGACCAAGTTTTCATCGCAGGGCGATGCACGTGAGGCGCGGGGCTTCTCTCCTCCATTTTTCCTCCCGCCAGCAGCGGGATTGGGGGTTGACGGGCGTCGGTCGGCTGAAAACGGCTTCGGCCCGCTTATCCGGCGCCCACTCATCTGGCGCTCACTCATCTGGCGACCGCGTGTTCGGCGACCGCCACATAACCGCAATATAGGGCGGAACAGGCGTTCAGTGATAATGGAAATATCGCATGGCACTCACATTTTTGCGTGAAACCATCCGCGCCTACCGCGAGAAGGATCCGGCTGCCCGCTCCGGCCTCGAAGTTCTGTTCTGTTATCCCGGTTTGCACGCCCTCATGTGGCACACCCTCGCGCATGGTCTGTGGCGGCGGCGGTTTCGCATCAGCGGCCGCCTCGTCTCCTATTTCAGCCGCTGGCTGACCGGGATCGAAATCCATCCCGGCGCCAAGATAGGTCGCCGGGTGATCATCGATCACGGCATGGGGGTGGTGATCGGCGAGACCGCTGAGGTCGGCGATGACGTCTATATGTATCATCAGGTGACGCTCGGCGGCACGACGTCCGAGCGGGGCAAGCGGCACCCGACGATCGGCGAGGGCGTCATCATCGGCGCCGGGGCGAAAGTGCTCGGTGCCATCACCGTCGGCGACAATGCCCGCATCGGCGCCAACGCGGTGGTGGTGCAGCCGGTGCCGGCCGGGGTTACCGTGGTCGGCATCCCGGCCCGGCCGGTCGATCGCAAGCGCCGCACCCCCTGTTTCGACCCCTATGGCACGCCAGCCGAGGCCGCGCTCGACCCGCTGCTGCGCGATGTCGAGAGCCTGCGCGCCGAACTCACTGAGGTCGAAGCCAGGCTCGCGCGCCTCGCCGCTGAGACGACCGGCGAAAAGGCCGGGGATTAGACGATGCAGCTCTCGACGCGCGGGCGTTATGCGGTGATGGCGCTGGTCGATCTCGCGGTGCGCGAGCCGGAGGGCGTGCCGCGCCGCATCAGCCTCGCCGAGATTGCCGCCCGCCAGGGCATCAGCCCGGCCTATCTCGAACAATTATTCGCGCGGCTGCGGCGGGCTGGTCTCGTTCTGTCGGCGCGCGGCCCCAATGGCGGCTATGGCCTCGCGCGGCGGGCCGAGGAGATTTCGATCGCTGCCGTGATCTGCGCCGTCGATGATGGCGGCGACGTCGCCGGCGATTGCTGCCTCGATGCCGGCCATACCGCCGCTTCCGATTGCCCGACGGCGGCGTTGTGGCGGGCGCTCTGTCTCCATGTTCACGATTTCCTCGCCTCGATCACCCTTGCCGATGTCGTCTCCGGGCGGCTGGGCGCGGCCCCCCCGCCACGCTGCCCGAGCCAGGCTGCGTGATGTCGGCCCGCGTCTATCTCGACGCCAACGCGACCGAGCCCCTCCGCCCCGAGGCGCGGGCGGCGATGCTGGGGGCACTCGATCTCACCGGCAACCCGGCCTCGGTGCATGGCTGCGGCCGCACCGCCCGCGCGTTACTGGAGGCGGCGCGCGAGACGCTCGCCGCGCGCATCGGCGCCCGCCCGGCCGATCTCATTTTCACCTCCGGCGGCACCGAAGCCAACGCGCTCGCGATGATCGGGCTCGGATACGGGCGGCGGCCGATCATCTCCGCGATCGAACACGCGGCCGTGCGCGCCACGGCGCCGGAGGCGGCGATCTTGCCGGTCGATCGAAACGGGGTCGCCGATCTCGCGGCCCTCACGGCGCTGCTCGCGGGCGGAAAGCCGGCCCTGGTTGCCCTCATGCTCGCCAATAACGAGACCGGGGTGATCCAGCCGGTCGCCGAAGCCGCCGCGCTCTGCCGCCGTTTCGGCGCCCATCTCCATGTCGATGCGGTGCAGGCGGCAGGGAGGATCGATATCAGCGTCACCGCCCTCGGTGCCGACAGCCTGGCCCTTTCGGCCCACAAGCTCGGCGGGCCGATGGGGGCGGGCGCGCTCGTGCTCGCGCCCGAGGCGGCGTCGCGCCTCGCCCCGCTGATCGCAGGCGGCGGGCAGGAGCGCGGCCGGCGCGGCGGCACGCCGCCGCTTCCCGCCATCGCCGGCTTCGCCGCCGCCGCCGCCGCCGCACCCGCGCTCGCTCTCGCGCCTTTGCGCGACGCCGCCGAGGAAGCCGCGATCGAAGCCGGCGCCATCGTCTGCGGCGCCGGCCCCCGTCTTCCCAACACCACCTGTCTCGCGCTTCCCGGCGTCAAGGCCGAGACCCAGGTGATCGCGCTCGATCTCGCCGGCATCGCCGTCTCCGCCGGTGCCGCGTGCAGCTCCGGCAAAATCGCGCAGAGCCACGTGCTCGCGGCGATGGGGCTCGGCGATCTCGCGGGACAGGCGATCCGTGTCTCACTCCCATGGAACGCGACGGCGGCCGACATCGCCGCCTTCACGAGCGCCTATCGCGCGCTGGCCGCCCGGCTTTTACGCCGCGCCGCCTGAGGCCATATCCCGAGCATGCAGCGCAACCGGCCGATCTATCTCGACAACCAGGCGACGACACCCTGCGACCCCCGCGTCGTTGCCGCCATGCGGCCCTATTTCGAGGAGATGTTCGGCAATCCGCACAGCGTCGAACACGCGCTCGGCCGCGAGGCGGAAGCGGCGGTCGCGCGGGCCCGCGACGAGGTCGCGGCCCTGATCGGGGCGAGCGCGCGCGAGATCGTCTTCACCTCGGGCGCGACCGAAAGCAACAATCTCGCGATCAAGGGCGCAGCCCGCTTTGCCGGACGCCAGGGCAGCCCGCGCCGGCGCGTGATCACCCTCGCGACCGAACATAAATGCGTCCTTGAAGCCACCCGCGACCTCGCCGCCGAGGGGTTCGAGCCGGTGTTCCTCCCGGTCGGCGCCGATGGCAGGCTTGACCCCGAGGCGCTCGGCGCGGCACTCGCCGTGCCGACGCTCCTGGTCTCGGTGATGGCGGCGAACAACGAGACCGGCGTTTTGCAGGACATCGCCACCATCGCCGCCTGCGCCCATGACGCCGGCGCCCTGTTCCACACCGATGCGGCGCAGGCGGCCGGCAAAATTCCGCTCGATGTCGCAGAGCAGGGCATCGATCTGCTCTCGATCAGCGGGCATAAGCTCTACGGGCCGAAAGGGGTCGGCGCCCTTTATGTCCGCCATCGTCCGCGCGTGCGCCTCACCCCGCTTTTTTCCGGGGGCGGGCAGGAGCGGGGGCTGCGCTCGGGCACATTGCCGGCGCCCCTCATCGTCGGCTTCGGCGAGGCCTGCCGTTTGGCCCGCCTGGAGTTGGCCGACGAGGCCGAGCGCCTTGCGGCCCTCCGCGATCGCCTGCTCAGCCGGCTCGCGGCAGCGGTTCCTGGCCTCCGCGTCAATGGCAGCCGCGCCCATCGCCTGCCCGGTAATCTCAATCTCGCCTTTCCCGGCATGCGCGCAGAAACGCTGCTCGCGGCACTGCCCGATCTCTGCCTCTCCACCGGCTCGGCCTGTTCCTCGGCGGCGGTCGAACCCTCCTACGTGCTGCGCGCCATGGGTATCCCGCCGGACATCGCCGCCGGCAGCTTGCGCATCGGGATCGGACGCTTTACCTCGGCGGCCGAAATCGACACCGCGGCGGCGATGCTGATCGCCGCCCTTGTCCGTCGGAGCGAGCACCAGAATGCCTAAAATGACCTTCATCGAACGCGACGGCACCCGCCGCGAGGTGGACGCACCGCTCGGCCTTTCGGTGCTTGAGATCGCCCACCGCCACGGCGTCGATATCGAAGGCGCGTGCGAAGGCTCGCTCGCCTGCTCGACCTGCCACGTCATCGTCGATCCGGGCTGGTTCGGCCGCCTTGCAACGCCCACCGAGGACGAGGAAGACATGCTCGACCTCGCGTTCGGCCTGGAAAAAACCTCGCGCCTCGGCTGCCAGATCGTCATGACCGAAGCCCTCGACGGCCTCACCGTCCGCCTCCCCGCCGGCACCCGCAACCTGCTCGACCCATGATGGCGCCGGCCGGGGTTCGCGAGAGGGGAAGGCGAGGGGCGCTGCCCCTCGACCCCGCCAGGGACATTGTCCCTGGACCCTATTCCCTGACGGGCTGCCGGGGAGGGGCGCGACAGAGCGCTGGTCAATGCCTCGGTGCGCCCCTCCCCGGCAGCCTGTCAACGAGTGGTGGGTCTGGGGGCACTGCCCCCAGCGGGTCCAGGGCGGAGCCCTGGCCTTTCCTTCCCGCAGACCTTG
>JAKAQU010000050.1 GCA_021819535.1 Pseudomonadota bacterium
GATCATCGGCATGATCCCGATGTCGCTCGGCCTCGGCGATGGCGGCGAACAGAACGCCCCGCTCGGCCGCGCCGTCGTCGGCGGATTGCTCTTCGCCACCGTCTCGACGCTGCTCTTCGTCCCCACCGTCTTCGCCATCCTCCACCGCAAGGACAACGCCGACGCGCCCGATACAAATGACGCCGCAAGCCCCACCCCGCAGCACTGATCGCAACCGCACAGACCCGGCCCAAACCACGCGGCTGGCAACGCCGGGGTGGAATTGGCAGCCTGCGATCAGGCGCATAATGTCTGCCATCGCCGATGGAGGGGTTGCATGCGCCGGGTTTCGATGTCTCTTCTACTGTTTTTCCTCACGCTCCTCGATGCCTTTGCCCCGCATTCGGCAGAGGCGCGCATTCTTCGCCTGGAGCTGACATCGGTCGAAGCGCCCGCGTTCGGCGGCGCCAGTTTCGGCGCAAGCGGGCAATATGAGCGCATCACCGGCATCGCGCACGGCGAGATCGATCCCGCCGACCCCGCCAATGCCGGCATCCAGGATCTCGCCCTCGCCCCGCGCGCGCCGGACGGCAAGATCGCCTATGCCACGCCATTCGTCATTCTGATGCCGATCGAGGCCGATCACGGCAACCATGTCCTGCTCTACGACGTCGCCAATCGCGGCCGGCCTTTGGCACCGGGAATTTACGATCGCGGCGGCAATGCGTCGGCGATCGGCGACGGGTTTCTGGAGCGCCAGGGATTCACCCTGGTGTGGAGCGGCTGGCAGGGCGATTTGCCGCCCGATAACCCGTTTGCCTTTCCCGCCCCCATCGCCCATCGCGCCAATGGCGCGGTGATCACCGGCAAAGTGCGCAAGGATTTCGAACTATTTTCCCCGCGAGCTTCGCTCGATCTCGGTGATACCGATCTCGGCCACGGCATCGCCTACCCCGCCGCCGACCTCGCCGCGCCCGATGCCGTGCTCACCGAGCGCGTGCATCAGGACGATCCGCCGCACATCGTGCCGCGCGAGGATTGGGCGCTCGCCGATTGCAAGGAAACCCCGTTTCCCGGCCGGCCGAGCCCGACCCATCTTTGCCGCCGCGGCGGATTCGATACCAACCATATCTATGAATTCACCTACACCGCGCGCGATCCTCGTGTCCTTGGGCTCGGTTTTGCCGCAACCCGCGATCTCATCGCCTTTCTTCGCCATCGGACTTCCGATGAGAACGGCATCGTCAATCCGCTCGCCGGGCGCATCCGCACGACGATCGCCCATGGCACCTCGCAAAGCGGTCGTTTCCTGCGGAGCTTCCTCGATCTCGGCTTCAACGCCGCCCCCGATGGCGGGCGCGTGTTCGATGGCATGGTGGTCCATATCGCCGCCGTGCGCCTTGCCCTCAATCAGCGTTTCGCGCAGCCGAGCGCGGCCTCGATGCAGCATGAAGAGCATCTCGCGCCGACCCAGGATTTTCCCTTCACCTGGGGCAGGAGCCGCGACCCCTTGAGCCAGGCCCGCGCCGGCATTCTCGATGCGTGTGAAAAAACCCGCACCTGCCCTGAGAT
Organism: Pseudomonadota bacterium; assembly: GCA_021819535.1. GTDB lineage: Bacteria > Pseudomonadota > Alphaproteobacteria > Acetobacterales > Acetobacteraceae > Acidibrevibacterium. The sequence goes on from JAKAQU010000050.1 coordinate 1,552, forward strand.
TTTTCAAGCCCTGAGTTCGATCGAATACTGGAACAGCCGCGCCGCGCTCGACACCACCGACGGCGCCGGACACGATCTCGTGCCCCCGGATAACGTCCATGTCTATCATTTCGCCGGCACCCAGCACGTGCTCGGGCTCAATGCCGGGCCGTGCCAATACGCGCAGAATCCGAATTCCTATGTCGAGCCGATGCGCGCCCTTCTGCTCCGTCTCGTTGCCCTCCTCGATGAAAAAAAGCCGCCGCCGGCCAGTCGCTATCCGCGCATCAAAGACAACACCCTGGTCGAGCCGGCGGAGGCCGCGCGCATTTTCCCGCGCCTCCCCGGCGCCGTCTTCACCGGCCTTGCCAACAACATGCCGGTGATGGATCGCGGGGCGGCGTTCGACCCGAGGCGCGAATCCGGCATCCTCGCCGAGCCGCCGGCTGCGAAAAGCAGCGCGCTTTACGATGTCCGCGTGCCAGCCATCGATGGTGACGGCAATGAGACGGATGGCGTGCGTTCGGTGGCCCTTCAGGCCCCGCTCGGCACCTATACCGGCTGGAATCGCCGCAAGGCGGGTTTCGCCGAGGGCGATCTCTGCTATCTCGTCGGCAGCTTCTTCCCCTTTGCCCGCACCCGCGCCGAACGCGAGGCGAACGGCGATCCCCGCCCGTCGCTCGAAGAGCGCTATGGCACGCATGAGGGCTATGTCGCCGCCGTGCAGGCCGCGGCCACGCGGCTGAACGCGGAGGGGTTCCTGCTTCCCGAAGACGCCGCCCGTCTCCGCGCCGAAGCGGAGGCGAGCGGTGTTTTGCGCTGAGGACGCGTCAAGGCAGGGGCTTTGCCCCTGCCCCCCACCAAAGGCAATGCCTTTGGAACCCTTTCCGAAAAATCGAGAGAGCCGATGAGACGAATGCCCGCCCTTCTCCTGCCGATCCTGGCGCTGACCGCGGTGCCGGCGCTGGCCGCACCGTCGCTTCCGCCAGGACCGGCGGCGGCGACCGTGCAATCGGTCTGCACAGTCTGCCATGATCTCAATCGTATCGTCGAAGGCGGGCGTTCGCGGCGCGAATGGGAGACGACGCTGCATATGATGGTCAATGCCGGAGCTCCCTTGCCTTCCGATCAATTCGCCCCGGTGCTCGATTATCTCGCGACGCATTTCCCCGAGCGCGCGCTGCCCCCGGCGCGGGTGATCGAGGGCACGGTTGCGATCGCCATCCGAGAATGGGAAGTGCCGACGCCGGGCGCCCGCCCGCATGACCCGCTCGCGGCGCGCGACGGGTCGATCTGGTACACCGGCCAGATGGCGAGCCTTCTCGGCCGCTTTGATCCCGAACGCGGGAAATTCCACGAATTCCCGACCGGTGCTGCGCTCGCCGGCCCGCACGGGCTGGCCGAGGACGGGAACGGCGCGATCTGGTTCACCGCCAATTTTTCCAGCGCCATCGGCAAGCTCGACCCGGCGAGCGGACAATTCACCCGCTACCCCCTCCCCGATCCCGCCGCGCGCGACCCGCATACGCCGGTTTTCGACCGGCAAGGCATTCTCTGGTTCACCGTCCAGGGCGGCAATCGGATCGGCCGGCTCGACCCTGCGACCGGCGCGATCCGCCTGGTTGCGCCCCCGACGCCAGACGCCCATCCCTACGGGATGGCGATCGGTGCCGATGGCGCGCCCTATTTCGTCGATTTCGGCGCGAACAAGCTCGGCCGTGTCGATCCTCAGACGATGGCGATCCGCGAATACATCCTGCCCCACCCGGAAAGCCGCCCGCGGCGCCTCGCCATCGGTGACGATGGCATCATCTGGTACACCGATTTTCCGCGCGGCATGCTCGGCCGGTTCGACCCCAAAAGCGGCAGCTTCTCGGAGTTCTCCTCCCCCTCCGGCCCCCGCTCCGAGCCCTATGGCATCACCATCGCCAAGGGTGCGGTCTGGTATAGCGAATCCGGCGTGCGGCCCAACACGCTGGTCCGCTTCGATCCGCGCGCGGCGCGGTTTCAGAGTTGGGAAATCCTTCCTTCCGGCGGCGGTGTCGTGCGCAACATGATGGCAACGGCGGCAGGCGACATCGTCATGGCCGAAAGCGGTGTCAACCGCATCGCGCTGGTCGAGGTGAAATAGCCACCCCCGCTTGACCGCCCCGCCCGCCGATGGCACCACCTGAGCCGGTCATACGGAAAGGCTTGGCGCGAGCATGCAGGAAGGTTCCGACCGGGTCGGCGCGGCGCAGGAGCAGGCGCGGATTCTCGCCCATGCGCTGCCCTTTCTCCGCCGCTATGCCGGGGCGACGATCGTCGTCAAATATGGCGGCCATGCCATGGGCGAGGAGGCGCTGGCGCGGCAGTTCGGCCGCGACATCGCCCTCCTCAAACAGGTCGGCGTCAATCCCGTCGTCATCCATGGCGGCGGGCCGCAGATCAACGCCATGCTGAAGCGGCTCGCCATCCAGTCGACCTTCATCGACGGCCTCAGGGTCACCGATGCGGCGATGGTCGAGGTGGTCGAAATGGTGCTCGCGGGGACGGTGAACAAACAGGTCGCGGGGCTGATCAACGCCGCCGGCGCGCTCGCGGTCGGCATCTCGGGCAAGGATGGCGGCCTGATCCGGGCGCGCAAGCTCACCCGTACCAGGCGCGACCCGGAGAGCCATATCGAGCGGGCGCTCGATCTCGGCTTCGTCGGCGAGCCGGAGCGGATCGATGTCCGCGTCATCCACGCGCTGACCGGCGCCGGGCTGATCCCGGTGATCGCCCCGGTCGGGGTCGGCGCCGATGGCGCGACCTACAACATCAACGCCGATACCGCCGCCGGCGCCATCGCCGCCGCCCTCGGCGCGACAAGGCTTCTGATGCTGACCGACGTCCCCGGCGTGCTCGATGCCGAGAAACAGACGATCCCGGAGCTGACCGTCGCCGAGGTCGAGGCCGCGATCGCCGATGGGCGGATCACCGGCGGCATGATCCCGAAAGTGGAAACCTGCGCCGCCGCGGTTCAGGGGGGTGTGCAGGGCGCGGTGATCCTCGACGGCCGCGTCCCCCACGCCGCCCTGCTCGAACTCTTCACCGAAGGCGGCGTCGGCACCCTGGTCAAGCGGTAGTGGTGCTGGGGTTTGCTCCCGGGGTTTGATTCTGAACCGGCCCGATCAACGCAAACTCCGCTTCCGACATATCGCTTGAATAGCGAGCCCGAATGCCATCATACTTCGCCCGATCGGCCTCGTTCCAAGGCATCGCGAACCTCCCCAAATCGTCGCAAACCCAAGGAATCAAGAGCCGCAAGGCCGGTCAACCGAATTTTAGGTCAGGCTCTTAGAGGGAGTGGTCGTGAAAGTAAAAAATAGTTCTTTTTTGCAAAAAAAGAACCAAAAAACTTCTATTCGTTGGGCGGTTCCTATGGCACTGCCCGCCCTGAGAGAGCCGAGTGAAAGTCTATTTGCTTCTTTTTGTTTGGGGAAAGAGGGGTTTTTTCGAGGATATGCTTGATGGAAATTAAACGTCTCGCCATCCCCGATGTCATTCTGCTGACGCCGCCGCGCTTTGCCGATACGCGAGGGTTTTTCTCCGAAACCTTCAATGCCGCGCGCTGGCGCGAAGCCGGCGTCGCGCCCGATCTCATTCAGGACAATCATAGTTTTTCGGCCGCCCCCTTCACCATTCGCGGCCTTCATTGCCAGATCGCGCCCCATGTCCAGGGCAAGCTCGTGCGCTGTGCGCGCGGGGCGATTTTCGATGTCGCGGTCGATCTCCGGGTCGGCTCGCCGAGCTATGGCCGCCATGTGAGCGCCGTGCTCAGCGCCGAAAACTGGCGCCAGCTCTGGGTGCCGGGCGGGTTTCTGCACGGGTTCTGCACGTTGGAGCCCGAAACCGAGGTGATCTACAAAGTCTCCGCCCCCTATGACCGCGCCGCCGAGCGGGGCGTGATCTGGAACGATCCCGATCTCGCCATCCCCTGGCCGGCATCGGCGCAAGACGTGGTGCTCTCCGACAAGGATCGGGTGCTGCCGCCTCTCGCCGAGGTCGCGCCATGGTTCACCGCTCGCGGGGAGGGGGGATGACGGCGCCGCTCCTGATCACCGGCGGCAGCGGGCAGTTGGCGCAGGCGCTGGCCGCCGTCGCCGCCGGGCGTGGCCTGGCTGCGCGCTGCGTCGGGCGGCCGGAATGCGATTTCGACCGGCCGGAGACCATTGACGCTGTTTTCGCCGCAACCGCGCCGCGTCTCGTCATCAATGCCGCCGCCTATACCGCCGTCGATGCCGCCGAAGACGATGAAGCGGCCGCCTTTCGCGCCAATCGCGATGGCCCGGCGCGGCTTGCAGCGCTGGCGGCCGGGGCCGGCATTCCGCTGATCCACCTCTCCACCGATTACGTATTCGACGGCAACAAGGGTGCGCCCTATCTCGAAACCGATCCCGCCGCACCCACCGGCGTCTATGGCGCGAGCAAGCGCGCCGGCGAGGAAGCGGTGCTGGCGAGCGGGGCGCGGGCGCTCATTCTGCGCACCGCTTGGGTCTATTCCGCGCGCGGGCGGAATTTCGTCCGCACCATGCTCGCCGCCGGCCGGGCCGGGCGGGCGTTGCGCGTCGTCGCCGATCAGCGCGGCACGCCGACAGCGGCCGAGGATCTGGCCGAATTGCTGCTCGATCTCGTGGCCAAGGTCGATGCCGGGGCGGCGGAAGGGCATTGGGGCATCTATCATGCCGCCGGCAGCGGCGAGGCGAGCTGGTTCGCGTTCGCCGAGGCGATTTTCGCCGAGGCGGCACGGTTTGGCGTCCCGGTCCCGCCGATCGCCGCGATCACCACCGCCGATTGGCCGACCCGCGCCCGCCGCCCGGCCGATTCGCGGCTCGATTGCGGCAAGCTTTTCCGCGTCTTTGGCCTCGCACTGCCGCCCTGGCGCGAGAGCCTCGCGCGGGTCGTCGCAGCACTTTGCGCCGCCTGATCGCGCATGGGCGGAAGTGTCGCGATTTTGCTCGCAAGCTATCAGGGCGCGCGGTTTCTGCCCGAGCAGCTTGCCAGCCTCGAACGCCAGAGCTGCGCGGAATGGCGGCTTTACTGGCGCGATGACGGCTCTTCGGATGCGAGCCCGGCTTTGCTCGCGGCGTTCGCACCCGAGCGTTCGACCGCTGTCACCGAGCCCGCCGGGCATCTCGGGGTCGCGCAGAGTTTTTTCACCCTTCTCGCCGCCGCCCTCGCCGATCCGGCCAATGATTTTTTCGCCTTCTGCGACCAGGACGATGTCTGGCGCGAAGACAAGCTCGCGCGTGCGCGGGATGCCCTCGAAATCCTCCCCGCTCAGCGCCCGGCGCTCTATTGCGCGCGGGCGACGCTGGTCGGTCGCGACCTCGCGCCGCTCGGGCACATGCCGCCTTTCGGCGGCTCGACCCGGTTTCCGGGGCCGCTCGTCGGGAATATCGCCGCCGGCTGCAACATGATACTGAACCGCGCCGCCGCCGAACTGATCGCGGCGAGCCAGCCGCCGCCGGAGACGCTGCATGATTGGTGGAGCTATCTTCTGGTCAGCGCCGCCGAGGGGTTCATCCTCACCGATCCCGAGGAGGTGCTGCTCTACCGCCAGCATGGCGGGAATGTGATCGGGGCACCTCGCTCGCGCCTCAATCGTGCTCTGGCGGCGCTCGCCCGCGGCCCGCGGCCGTTCATGGTCCGGTTTCGCGCCCATCTCGCGGGGCTCGCGGCCAGTGCCGCGCTGCTGCCCGAGCCGGTCAATCGCGAGGTGGCAGCACTTTCGGCAGCACTCGCGGGCGGGATCAATGGGCGGATGCGCCTTCTCGCCTGGCCGGGGCTCCGGCGGCGGGGGGCGCTCGAAACCCTGTTGCTCCGGCTCTGGCTTCTGATCGGCTGAGCCTGTAGTCTTTCGCGTCGATCGCCGATGGTCGGGAGGGGTGATGAAAAACCCGCACAATCACGTCTTCCTCGGCGCCAACCACGCCGAGAACGAGCGACGGAGCTGGTTCGTGGTCGCGCTCTGCCTCGTGGTGATGATGGCCGAGATCGTCGGGGGCGCGATTTTCGGCTCGATCGCGCTGATCGCCGATGGGCTGCACATGGCAACCCATGTCGGCGCGCTGTTGCTCGCCGCCCTCGCTTATCGCATCGCCCGCCGCCATCTCGCCGATCCGCGCTTCGCTTTCGGCACCGGCAAATTCGGCGATCTCGCCGGCTTCGCGAGCGCCGTCGCGCTGGCCATGATAGCGGCCCTGATCGCCTGGGAGGCGCTGCTCCGTCTCGCGCATCCGGTCGTGATCGATTTCGGCGCGGCGATCCCGATCGCCGGGCTCGGGCTTGCCGTCAATCTCGCCAGCGCCTGGCTCCTCGGCGGGCATGATCACCACCACCATCACCCGCATCGCCACCACGCGCATGACCACCACGCGCATGACCACCATAGGCATGATCACCATGGGCATGATCACCATGGGCATGACGGTCGCGCGCCTGGCGCGGCCTTCGCCGACAACAACATGCGCGCAGCCCAGGCGCATGTGCTCGCCGATGCCGCGGTCTCGATCCTGGTTCTGATCGGGCTCGGCGGCGCGCGGCTTTTCGGCTGGGCATGGCTCGATCCGGTGATGGCGCTGATCGGCGCCGGTGTCATCGTGAGCTGGTCGGTCGCGCTGATCCGCGCCAGCGGCGCGGTTCTCCTCGACATGACGCCCGATCCCGAGGCCGCCGCCGCCATCCGCCGCACGCTGGAGGCGGAGGGCGCGCGGGTGCTCGATCTCCATGTCTGGCGCGTCGGGCCGGGGCATCTCTGCGCCGTGGTCTCGATCGGCGGGGCCGAGGGGGCGAGCCTCGACGACTATCGCCGCCGTCTCGGCACGATCGCCGGTCTCTCGCATCTGACGATCGAGATCGAGCCCGCCTGAGCGGCCACTTGCCCCGGCGCCATGGCGGCATAGGTTAGGGCGATGCTCCATGTGCAGAAACTCGCCGTCGGCATTCGCGATCGCGCCCATCTCGCGGAGGTTCAGGCGGCGCGGGCCGGCACCGATCCGCCGCTTCGCCACCTCACGCGGCATCGGCCCGCGCGCGCGGCCGAGATTCTCGCCGGCGGCTCGATCTACTGGGTGATCAATGGCGCCATGAGCGTCCGCCAGCGCATTCTCGCGATCGAGGCGGGGCTGCGCGCGGATGGCAGCCCGTGCTGCGCGCTCCATCTCGACCTGGCGCTGGTTCCGGTCGCAGCACGGCCGATCAAGCCGTTTCAGGGCTGGCGCTATCTCGCGGCCGGGCAGGCGCCACCCGATCTCGCCAGCGAAGCCGACGAGGCGGCTCTGCCGCCGGCGCTCGCCGAGGCGCTGCGCGCGCTCGCTCTGCTCTGATCCGCGCCCCGATCATGGCCGCATCCTCGCCTTCCGCTTGACGGCGCAGCGCTGCTCGGAGAGCGTGAAACCTATGACAGACCCCCTTGCCCTTCATCGCGACCTTCTCACCCTCGACAGCCATATCGACATTCCCTGGCCGCACGGCCCCGATCCGTTCGTGGAAAGCAACCGTTGCGTCGATCTGCCGAAAATGCGCCGCGGCGGGCTCGCCGCCGGCTGCTTCGCCGCCTATGTGCCGCAGACGAGACGGAGCGAGAACGACAATCAAACCGCTTTCCTCCGCGCCCAGACCATGTTGCAGGCCATCCGCTCCATGGGCCGCACGCATGAGGGGATACGCGCCCGTGTGACGGAAACCGCGGCGGAAATCGAGGCGGCGTGGCGCGAGGGGGTGATCAGCATCATTCCGGTCGTCGAAAATGGCCAGGCGATCGGCGGCGATCCCGGCAATCTCGGTATGCTGCGTTCGCTCGGCGCGCGCTATATGACGCTCACGCATAACGGCCACAACGCGCTCGCCGACGCCGCCATTCCGCGCGCCGATCTCGGCGATCCCGCGGCCGAGCATGGCGGGCTGTCACCGCTCGGGCGCACTGCGATCGCCGAGATGAACCGGCTCGGCATGCTGGTCGATGTCTCGCACACCGCGAAGACGACGATGCTGCAGGCGGTGGCCGCCTCGCGCACGCCGATCGTCGCGAGCCATTCCTGCGCCCGGGCGCTCTGCGATCATCCGCGCAATCTCGATGATGAGCAGCTCGACGCGTTGCAGGCGAGTGGCGGCCTGATCCAGATCACCGCGATGGCGCCGTTTCTGCGCGCCAAGGGCAGCGCCGAGACCGTCACCGTCGCCGATTTCGTCGATCACGTTGAATACGTGGCGCGGCGCATCGGGGTTGCGCATGTCGGGATCTCCTCGGATTTCGACGGCGGCGGCGGCATTTCGGGCTGGGCGAACGCCGCTGAGAGCCCGGCGATCACCGCCGAACTGCTCGCGCGCGGCTTTGGCCGGGCGGAAATCACGGCGTTCTGGGGCGGCAATTTCCTGCGTCTTCTGCGCCGTGCCGAGGAGATCGCCCGCTGATGATCTGACGCACTCGGGTGATCAGGCATGAGCGGGTGCCGGGCTGGAGCGGGTGGCGCCGCTGCCCTCTTTCCGGCATGTTCGGATAATCGTGTCACGTAACGTTTTGATGAAGTCGCTCCCCATGAAACCATTTTCGCCCCGTCTTCTCGCCCTCCTCGCGTGTCTCGCCATGCCGGGCCCGGCATGGGCGGCGGCGGATGCGACCGATCTCCCGCCCGCCGATCCCGATGCGATCGTGACCTTCCAGTGGGAAAACGCCTCGATCACCAGCAACCCGCCGCCCGATCGCTATTATGTCAATGGCCTCTATCTCGGCTATGTCTCGCCGACCGGAGAGGTGCCCGGTTTCGCGAGCGATATCGGGCGCGCGCTCTGGGGGGCGGGGCAGCAGCGGGTTTCGATCGATATCCAGCAGGGGATGTTCACCCCGGCGGCGACCGATCTCCGCCCGCCGCCGGTGACCGACGAGCCTTATGCCGGCACGCTGATGGGCAATTTCTCGCTGATCCAGGACACCAATGACTGGCGCAGCATCCTCGGCGTCGATGTCGGCACGATCGGCGAGGCCGCACTCGCCGCGCAGACGCAGAACTGGTTTCACAACCTCATCGGCCAGCCCCACGATCTCGGCTGGGGCTATCAGATGCCGGACGAGCCGGTCCTGCAATTCGAGAGTTCGCGCATCTGGCGCCTCTCGACCGGCCATATCGGCAATCTCGAAACCGATGTGCTGCCCAACGCCACCGTCGGCGTCGGCAATCTCTGGATCTACGGGCTCGCCGGCGGGGTGGTGCGGATCGGCCAGGGGCTGAATTCCGATTACGGCGTCGCCCGCCTCGATCCCGGCATGTCGGGGGGGGCCGCCTATACGCCGGTTGCGCCGTTCGACTGGTATTTCTTCGCCGGCGCCGACGGCCAGGCCTGGCTCTATAACGCGACGCTCGCCGGCGAGCCGTTCAATGCGACGCCGAGCGTGGGCGAGAAAACCTTCGTCGGCGAGTTGGAGGCAGGGGTCGCCGTCATCATCGATGGGGTGCGGATTTCCTACACCCAGGTGTTCCAGACCCAGACCTTTTACGGCGAGCATGGCGGGCTGCACCAATGGGGCTCACTGGTGGCCTCGTTCCGGTTTTAGCAAGCGGGAGATCGCTCATGGCGCGACAGACATCATCCTCCGGCATCAATGTGCCGTTCTTCTGGCCGATGCGGATCGCCGAGGAATTGGTCGCAAGCGGCGCCGAGGTCGCGGCGCGCAATCTCAAATTCATCGCCGAGGAAGAGAAACTCGAGACCGGGTTGCACCCGAAGCTCGCAACCCCCAACGTGCTCCGCCTCGATCTCCGCACCATGCGGTTTCGCGACTACGACCCGGCGACCATATCAGGGCTCCCGACCATCGTCGATGCGCCCTATGCCGGCCATTCGGCGATGATCGCCGATTACCATGACGGGCAGAGCCTGGTGCAGACGCTGCGCCAGAACGGCGTCTCGCGCGTCTTTCTCACTGACTGGAAATCGGCGGCGCCGGATATGAAGGATCTGGAGATCGACCAGTATCTCGCCGAACTCCTGGTTTGCATCGATGATCTCGGCGGGCGGGCCAATCTCGTCGGGCTATGTCAGGGCGGGTGGATGGCGGCGATGCTGGCGGCGCGCTTTCCGGAGAAAGTGCAAAGTCTGGTGCTCGCCGGCTCGCCGATCGACACCGCCGCCGGAAACGGCCCGCTCAAGCACCTCGTGCATCAATACCCGCTTTCGTTCTACGAGGAACTGGTCGCGGCCGGCGGCGGGCTGATGCTCGGCCGCTACATGCTCGAAGGGTGGAAGAACATGCATCCCGAGATCG
>JAKAQU010000051.1 GCA_021819535.1 Pseudomonadota bacterium
ATCTGGGTGCTCTATTACGGCCGCACCGGCGAGACCTACACCGAATATTTTCCGGATACTAAGGCGGCACAACCGTGACGCCACCGGCTTCCTCGCGGCTTGCGGCCTCTCCCTCCCCTTACCGCGCGAGTCGGATTTGCGCCGAAAAACCCTTGCCCATAGCGGATGCTCTAACCGCTCAGCACCACGCGGTGGCCATCCGGCTGAACGAAATGCGCGGTTATGGCGCGCTCGCGGATGATGGCGGCCGCCATCGCGAGTGGGGTTAGGGTGAAGCTGGTGGAGAGCGCATTGGCCTCGGTCGCGGTCGGCGAGATCACCGAGACCGAGGTGAAGCGCCGACTGGTTTCGCCGGTGAACGGGTCGAAAATATGGTTGAACCGCCCAGCCGCATCGAAAATCGTGCCATAGCCACCGGCTGTGCCGACCGCTTCGTCGGCGATCTCGATCCGCGCCGCGATCGTGCCCGGCGCCTTCGGATCTTCGAGGCCGACGCGCCACGGGGCACCCGCGGGATGCGTGCCGATTGCGCGCATCTTGCCCATATCCACCAGCGCGTGCGTGATCCCCCCGGCGCGCAGCGTATCGACGACGCGATCCGTGATATAACCCTGGCCGATGCTGTTCAGCGTGATGCCCATGCCGGGGCGGCGAAAAAGCACACGATCGGGGCCGTATTCGACCCATTTTTGCCCGACGCGGGCGAGCGCATCCTCGATCGCAGCGGCCGGCGGCCCGGCGGGATCGGGCGTGGGACGCGAAAAATGCGCCGCGTAAACCTGCCACAGCGGCTGCACCGTGATATCGAACATCCCACCCGTCAGCGCATGGTACCGCGCGCTCTCGGCGAGCACGGCGACGAGATCAGGCGGAGGATCTTCGAGCATACCGCTGCGGTTGAGCCGCACCACGGCCGAATCCGGCTGATAGAGGCTCATGATGGCTTCAAGGCGCCTTACCTCGGCGAGTGACGCGGCGATCAGCCGGTCGGCCACCGCCGGGTCTGGATGGTGGATTTGCAGCATCGCGTCAGCCCCAAGCGCAACGCCGGTCCAGATCCGCAGCATCGGGCTCGACGCCGCCCCGAACGGCAACAGAGGGAGGCCGGCGACGGCGGCGGTGATGCCAAGAAAGCGGCGCCGGCGCAGGCGCGAGAGGGGGTTTTGCTGTGTTTCGTTCATGATCCGGCTCCGATATCGGGGAAAAGATAGCTTTCCGGGATCGTACTGAAGGTGACGACCTGCCCGCCATACTCGGCGGCGAAACGCCGCGCGGCTGCGGCCTCGCCGAACGGCACCGCCTCCGCCGTGTTCATGCCGCTCTGCCGACGGCTTCCGATGACGTAGACGGCGCGATGAGCGTCGATCCAGGTGCCCGGCATGGGGCGCGCCCAGTCCTGCGCCCGGCCCATATCGTTGACATAGACGGTGAGCACGTCCTTCGGCATGTCCGGGAGGCGAAGAAAGGCGATCGCGTCACGCACGGAGGCGAACCAGAGCGGCTTCGCGGAACTCTTGAGAAAGATCTGCCCTTTCGGTCCACCATGTTCGCTGAGCAGCATGCCGCAGAACTGCGCGGTGTCGGTATCGCTGATTTCCTGTGGCGCTGGCGGCGCCACTGGCTTCCCGCGCGGCAGAGCGGCAAAGCCGATCACGCCAGCAAGGACGAGCACGAACGCGGTGGTAGCAGCGCGTTTCATCGTCATATCTCCCGTCTTTGAAATAGGAGCATCGCCGCGCCGAGCGGAATGGCGACCCAGAGCGCGAGCGCGCCGGCCATCGCCGCGGGCGGGAGGAGAAGATCGCCGGCCAGCCCGGCCATGCCGGAGAATAGGCGCGCCCCCGGCGTCGCGCCGAGATTGAGCATCCGATACGCATCGGCAGGATTGAACAGCAAAAGCCAATTCACCGCCGCCGAGCCCAAGATGCGCCCCCGATCGGCGACCAGCACACCGAGCAGCGCCATGTCGTAGATCAGCACGAAGCCAAGCCAGACGCCGATCGCAAGACCGGCCGCCGTCGCGCGGTCGCTGACAGAGGCGCTGAGGACATAGCCTATCGCGATGAACGCGGCGCCGAGCAGAACCGAAGACGCGATCAGCAGCAAAAAAGCGCCCCAGCCGCCCGCGCCACCGGACGTAGTCGCAACCACCATTCCCGCGACACCGTAGCCGGCAACCGTCGCGAGGGTGAGGATGCTGACGTGGCCGAGAAATTTCCCTGCCACCACCTGCCATCGTGCAACCGGGTAGGCGAGCATGAGGCCGAGCGTGCCGCGCTCCATCTCGCCGACGATGGCATCGAAGGAGAGCAGAAGTGCGATCAAGGGAAGAAGAAAGATCGAAAGGCTGGAGAGGCTGACGACGGTGACCGCGAGCGCCGTGGTGCGTACCGTGCCCGTGGGCGCCGCGCCAAGAAAAGCAAGCGTGAGCGCGAAGACGGCAAGCAGAATAGTGATCGCGAGCACCCAGCGATTGCGCAGCCCGTCGCGGAATTCTTTGTTGGCAATGATCAGAACCGCTTTCATCCCCCGCCCTCCCGAGCCGCCGTCTCCGGTTGTCTCAGGAACGTCGCATAGATGTCATCAAGACTCGGCCGGAGAATTTCGACCGAAACAACGCCGTCCGGGAGCGCGCGAAGCCGGCCTGCGATCTCCTCTTCCGCGCAGGTGAGTTCGAGCGATCCGCCGGCGGCCGAATGCCATCCCGCGGGAAGTGGACGCGCCGCCTGATCGAGGCGAATACGCAATAGCGGGGCGACGCCTGCAAGCCGGCGAAGATGCAGCATGTCCCCATCAGCCATTTTTCGGCCATGGGCCATCACGATCACGCGATCGACCGCACCTTCGAGTTCCGTGAGCTGATGAGAGGAAAGCAGAATGGTCGCGCCGCCTTCGCGCAATTCGTGAAGAATTTCATAGAAACTCTGCCGCAGCCCGGGATCGAGCCCGCTGGTCGGCTCGTCGAGCAGCAACACCCGCGGCGCACCCAGCATCGCCTGCGCGAGCGCGAGGCGTTGGCGCATACCCTTCGAATAGGTGCGCACCGTTCGCAGCCGCGCCTCCGCCGCGAGTCCGACGCGCGACAGCAACGTCAGAGCGTCGGCGCGGCGAATGCCCTTGAGCCGTGCGTAGAATTCAATTGTTTCGACGCCAGTCAATGCCGGATAGAGCGCGACATTCTCGGCGAGATAGCCGACCACCCACCGTGTCCGCGCCCCCGCCCGCCCGGCCGGATCTTCGCCGAGCACGCTAACCCGGCCGGAATCGGGACGCGAGAGGCCGAGCATCAGCTTGATCAGCGTAGATTTACCGGCGCCGTTATGGCCGACGAGGCCAACACATTCTCCCGGCGCGAAGGCGAGATCGACATTCTGGAGAGCGATTTGGCGCCCGAAGGATTTGCAGACCTGTTCGAGAATGATGCTGCGCGGAGTCATGGTATTGTCGCCTCTGCCTGTGGTGCCGCCTTGAGACGTACGAGCGCCGGCGGGCGAGGTGGCGCCATCAGCGGCGCGCTGTCGATGACGCCGCCGGGATGGAGTGCGGGAAACGCCGCCTGTGCCCAACGCAGCACCTCGACCGCGGGGCTGTTCAGGAGCAGTTTTGCCGCCGGCGCACGCCAGATTACCTGGTCGATGACATCGTTCGGCCGATACGCGGTATCGGCAATGCCGCGCCCGCGGAGATCGAAGGCGGGATTGTCGCTCCAGTAATTGCCACGCCCATTCTCCGCCCAGTCGAGCCAGCGCGTGCCAACATATTTCACCTGGGTGCGGTTGTTGACGAACGCATTGCCCGTAAGCGCATTGCCCTCGGAGCCGGCGGTGAAGTGGATTCCAACGCCGCAGCCTTCGAACCAATTGCCGACAAAGCGGTTTTTGTTGGCGTTATAGATGAAAACGCATTTATCGCTGCCGCGAACGACATTGCCGGTGATGCGGCTATAATTCGTGTAATTGAAAAGCATTCCATGATCGTGATCATCGTCAGATACATTGTCGATGATATCGAGATGATCCGAATACATCAAAGCGTAACCGATATCATTATCGATGGAAATGTTCGCGAACACGGCACTTGAACCACTGTACATGAAATGCACAGCGAAACGAAGATCGCGGAATTGATTGCCGCCCACAACCAGATCGGCGCTCGTCACTGCAAAAACCCCATCGCGCCCATAACGAAAACTGTTGTCCAGAATGCGGGCGCCATGTGTGCCGTAAATTGCAACACCCGGCCCGCGCTCGCTCATTTGGATCTGCTGCTGCCCATCGAATCGGTTACGCTGCACCAGTGCTGCGCTCGCGCCGTCCAGAAAAACGCCGACCGCGTTGTCGACAAAGCGATTATCGGTGACCGCGGCACGGTCTGCCTGGTGACCGATGAAAACGCCGGCATCCTTGGCCAGGATATCACGCCCGGCACTGCGGATAATCAGCCCGCGAATGGTGATCTCGGGCGCGGCGAGTGTGATCGCCCGCCCTCTGCCGCCCCCATCGATGATCGCACCACTCATGCCGGTGAGCGTGAGGTCCGGCGTCAAGACCACCACCCCCCCGCGATGAACGCCCGCGGCAAGGTTCAGAATATCGCCTGGAGAAGCCCCGGCGATGGCGGCCTGCAAGCCATCGCCGGGCGGCACCGTGATCGTCGCCGCGCGCGCCGTTGCAATATTCACGGCGATAGCAACCAGCATGAAAACACACGCGCGGCCCATGGTTACGCCGATTTCGGATGAACGATCATCGGGTTAGACATCTCCATGTGCAATGCGTGACAGAACCATTGGCAATAATACCAGTGCACACCGGGGCGATCAGCGATGAAGGTGACCGAGGCCGTCTCCAATGGCGAAATCTCCATCATCACGCCGTAGCTGGTGATGGTGAAACCATGCGTCAGATCCTCGATGTCATCCATGTTGGTGAGATAGATCGTAACCTCGTCGCCCTCATTCACCTCGATTCGATTGAGGCTATATTCGGGTGCGTTGGAGTGCATATAGACGCGCACCTTGTTGCCGTCTCGAATGATGTTGGCTGCTTCTTCCAGCTTGACGCCGTCCTTCGCCGCCTGCTTGCGCGCATCCTCCCACATCGGATCATCGCGCTTCCAGACCTGAGACGTTGTGATCTTGGAGCGGTGGACGATGATCATGTCATGTGGTTCGGCGAAGGCGGGATGGTCGGCGGCGAGCACCATCTTGCCGGTTGAGATATCGATGAGCTGATCATTTTCCGGATGCAGGGGCCCGACCGGAAGGAACCGGTCTTTAGAGAATTTATTGAGCGAGACCAACCATTTTCCATCGGCTTCCTTCGTTTCACCCATCGAGGTGTGGTTGTGGGCAGGCTGATAATGAACGTCAAGCTTTTGCAGGATCGGATCAACCTTTTCTCCTGCGAAAGCCCGCTTGGCCTTGTCGATGTTCCACATCACCATTTGGCTGTCGATGAAGGTCGTGGTGAAGGCGTTGCCTTTGCCGTCGAACGCTGTATGGAGCGGGCCGAGCCCAATCTGCGGCTCGGCGACCACGACATCGCGCGGCTTTATTTTATCGTCAAATAGGTCATCAAGCTTGCGCACATCGATCACGGTGACGGTCGGCGAGAGCTTATCGTTGAACACCACATGGATACCGTCCGGCGCGGCATTGGATCCGTGCGGCGAGCCGGGCACCGGGATATAGCGCGTGTATTTGGAGCCCTTGCGTCCATCCACCACCTTGACGCCGTTAATCTCCTTATAATCGCCGGAGGCAACCGCCTGTTCGATGCGCTTGATGTTGAACACCACCGCCCAGGACCAGTCATGCGCCGTCATTTCCTGCATATTGGTGCCCTTGTCGGGGTTGTAGCAGGTAGAAAAGGCATATTTCCCCTGATAATCGGCATCGCAATTGTCGAGATTGCCATCGACCATAACCTGCCAAGAAACCGTCATCGTATCCCCATCGACGGCGGTGAAGATCGACCAGTAGTTCTTCTTCGGGTCATTGAGCACTTTGCCGTCGTTAGGCACCGGAACTGGGTGCTCGCTGTTGCAGAATACATAACCGGTTCGCGGATAGCGTTGCGGCCGCATGCCGTGGATGTCCGATGCGTTGGGAATTTCGATGATCTTGTCGGTTTTCATCACGTCGCAGCGGATGCGAGCGACCCGGCAATTCGCCTTGTCGTTGACGAAGATGAAGCGTCCGTCATAGGTGCCGTCGGTGAACGACATATGCGGGTGGTGGAGATCGCCGTTGACGTAAATTCCCCCACGGGTTTCGAGAAATTTCTTCGTCGCGGGAAGAAGTCCCTCGGTAAGGATCTTGCGGCTCTCGTTGGTGAGGCCCCAGCCGGTCGCGCTGTCCCGGTTGAAGACCGGAATGCGCATCAGTTCTCGCCCTGACGGCATCCCAAGAATGCGCAACTCGCCGGTCTGACCGCTGCTGTTGAAGCCGTAATATTCATCGAGATCGCCGGGCCGCACTTCGGCGCCGGCGCTGCCCGCCGCCGCCTTGGCTTCACGCATGAGGGCAACCGACGATGCGCTGCCGGCGAGCCCCGCCAGCGCCGCGGCCGCGGCGCTGGTGCCGAGCAGGCCGCGTCGCCCGACGCTGGTTGCGGCTTCATTCCTGAATTTTTCGTCACTCATTGCGTTCTCCTTTGTGGGGTGTCATCGCCGACGGCGACGACCTTGGGTTGGGCAGGCATCATCGCGGCGTATCGGCTTCCCTATTGACGGCCGATATCTTGATCCGGGGCGGTATCGCGGGCGGCGCACTGGCGGCGTATTTCTCACGTTTCAGGCGACGCTGAATCATCACCGGACATTTCTGGTCGTGGTGATAGAGCATTTGGCAATGGAGGCACTGGATGCATTCGTTCGGGTTGATATGCCCCTCGGGATGGATCGCCTGCACCGGGCATTCATTGCCGCAGCGCTGACAGGGATTGCCGCACTCACGATAGCGGCGTAGCCAGTCGAACATGCGGATCCGCGCCGGAATGGCGAGGGCGGCGCCGAGCGGGCAGAGATAGCGGCAGAAGAAACGCTCGACAAAGAGATTGGCGGCGAGCAGCGCACCGGCATAGAGAACGAACGGCCAGGTGCGCGCAAAATGCAGGATGATCGCGGTTTTGAACGGCTCGATTTCTGCCGCCTGTTCAGCGGTCGCAAGCGATGAGAGGGAGATGCCGAAGAGGATGAGAAAGGCCACGTATTTCAGGGCAACCAACCGCGAATGGACCGAAAACGGCACGCGTAATTGTGGAATGTGTAAAAGCTTCGCCACACGGTTGAGGACTTCCTGCAAAGCGCCATAGGGGCAGAGCCAGCCACAGAACGCCCCCCGGTTCCAGAACAGGATGGAAGCCGCGGTCGCGAACCACAAGACGAAGATCAGCGGCGCCATCAGGAAATAATCCCAGCGAAATCCGCTGCGCAGTGCATCGAAGAAGGCGAAAACATTAACCACCGAGAGCTGCGCGTCGGCATACCAGCCGATCCAGAACAGGGTGAACAGCAGAAAGCCGAGACGGATCCGGTCATAAAGCACCGGGCGTTTCGTCAGCACATCCTGGAAGAAGAAGATCGCGGTGAGGAAAGCGAGCGCCAGGGTAAGAACCGCGACCTTGACGATTTCGGCGCGCCACATGAGATGCCAAACCTCTGGCGCCGCGTTTGGCGCGGGTGCGGCCGGCGCGGTGGTGACGGCAGGACTTGCTTGCGGCGGCGTCAGATAAGCGTCCGGCAGGCGATAGCTGGTCTCGAAGGTGAGGAAGGATTTACCCCGCGCGCCGAACGCGCGCTCGGCGAGGATTTGCAACCTCCAGGGTTGGGTGACATCGAAATGGCTGCCCTGGGGGATACGAAAAATATCGACATCGTTGAATGCGGGCGCGCCCGGTGCATGAATATCGCCAAGGCGGACATGATCGTGGTCGCGAAAACGGATCGTCTGGTCGCCTTGAAGAAGTGCGATGCGGTCGAAAATGCCGCCCCGCACATAGCCCGATCCCTTGAAGGAATAGGCGCCGTTGGCGGCGATCAGGATCGCCTGCTGGCCAGGCGCGAGGGTTTTGGCGAAATTGTCATAGCGCTCGCCAAGCATTCTCCGGCCGATCGCCGGGACCGAGATCGGGGCGACATAGAGATCGAGAAAAAAATCGGTGGGATTTGCGGATTCCGGGCTTTCCGCCGCCTCCTTGGCACCGGCGCGGGCGAAAGCATCGTTCACTTCGCCGACGGTCAGTTGCAGCCGGCGCAGGCTGCCATCCCCGAGCAGGCCGACCCAGTCGGCCGGCGCCTGATGCGCGGGGTCGATCGCACCGCGCGGGATCTCCGCTGGAGCCAACGCCACCCCGACCATGCCCTCCGCGCGCGCGACCTTGATCGCCGATTGCACCAAACTCTCGCCGATCACGGTGACGGTGACGGTCGCGCCGCTCACCATATCGACCGGCGGCTGCCCCTCTGGCCCGCTCCGCGCCAACGCCAGAACGTCGCGCCCGACATAGCCTGCGATGAACTGCGTAATGCGCACGGGCGGAATGCCGATCAGCACGATCGGCTCGTGATGCGCCATCAGCCGCGCGCCGGCGAGCTTGCCGTCTGTCGTGAGCCCGACCAGAATTTGAATGGGCTTCCCGGAATAGCCGGTCGAGTCGATCCAATCGGCATTGACGAAAGCGTAGCCGAGAAGGCGCGTGCCGGCACGCACCAGGGCGATCGGCGGGTTACCCTGCGGCGCGTCGTAATGGTCGGCACCAGGAAAAAGCTGTGCTGGTGACACCTGCGCGAGAAACTCGGCGAGCCGGCTCTGCGCCGTCGCCGGCGTGGCCACGGCGAGAAGAAAAATCCCTATCAGCAGTGAGATGAACGGAAGCAGGAAACGCGACGTCGCACTGAGATGTCGTTGCCCGAGATATCGCTGCATCGCCGGAAATCACCTTATTAAGGTTGGCATCTGGCAGGAATCTGCCGCAGGCCCCTAAATCGATGTATTCTAACCACAGGTTTTGATAGATGTATTTGATTTGAATCAAATCATTCGCCCGGCGATGCGTGCAAGGTTTGGGAATGTGCAAAAAGAGGATGGGCCATGGCGCCTGAAACGAGACGGGAGGCGTTTTCTGAGCCCGCGCTCCGTGCCCTGGCCGCGGCACTGGAAGCCGACGCGATGCGGCGCTATCGGCGTCTCGCGGCGTGGTGGGCCGATGAAGGGGAAGCGGAACTCGCGTCGCTGTTCGAGCACCTTGCCGAAATGGAGGCGGACCACGCCGCGGTGTTTGGCGCTTTGGCAGAGGAAGACGGCCCTGCTCCATTGCCCGCTTCGGCCGCTGAGGAGGCGGTGTGGCAATCGGCACTGCTCACCCCCTATCGCGCGCTCTCGCTTGCGGTGCGGGCGGAAGAGCGCGCCTTTGCGACGTATGCCGATATCGCGGCGCATGCCGCAACGCCGGCGGTTCGCGCCCTGGCCGAGGATCTTGCGCGCGCCGAACTCGAGCACGCGGCTTTGCTGCGCCGCGCGAGACGAGCGGCCTTTCGCGTCGAGCGGCCATCTACAACGCCCATTCCAATGGACATGGCAACGCTCGCGCAACTGAGCCTGATCTGGGAGGCGGAAGCCGCCGGCGCGACCACACGCGCCGAGCGGTTGCGGGCGCTGTCACGCAATGCCGAGCGTTACCTCGAGGTCGCGGAGCGGGCGCGGGACGAGGCGACATTGAGCGCAGCGCAAAGCCGGGCGGCCGCGGCAATCGGAGAATTGGCAATGCTGCGCGCCGGCTCTGGCCGATCCTGAGGCGAGGAACGGTTCGCAACGTGGGAGCAGCTTTGGCGGGGGAAGCACGGCACCGCCGGATCACGCGAGAGAATTACACCAGAGTGCGGGTTCGGCGCAAAAAAATGCGAATACCACCCAAGAGCCCTTGCAAGCGGGGTAAGGGTCACTTAAAGATGTAATATTAATATATCTATTCTCTACGACCATCGCGGACGGTACCCAGAAGCAGGCTGAACATGGAGCAAATCGTGAGGCGAAAGCCGCCAAAGCCAGCCGAGGACGGGAGAAAATCCGCATGAACGCCGCCAGCGATCGCCTGTCACGCTGGACGCCGGCGATTTTCGCCTGTGCGATCGCCAATTTCGCCTTTGGTTTGTCGCTCGCGGTGCTCGGCCTCGGTTGGCCGGCCGTCTCAGCGAGCGCGCCGGCGAGCCTGGCGATGGTGCATCTCCTGACCATCGGCTGGCTCACCTTACTGATGTTCGGCGCACTGTTTCAGTTCGTCCCGGTGATCACCAGCCGGAATCTGCCAAGCCAAGCCTCGCCGCTGCTGACTTTGATCGGCATCGAAATCGGCCTCGCGATGATGATGGGCGGGTTTCTGGCCCTTGGTGAAGGCGCCGCCGCGGCGCTCCTGCTGCCGCTCGGCGGTGGCCTGGTGCTGATTGCTCTGGCTCTGGGCGCTGCGACATTACTGTTGCCGCTTTTGGCCAAGCGGCCGGTGCCGCTCAGCGCGCGTTTCGTTCTCGTCGGCCTCGGATTCCTGCTGCTTACGGTTCTGCTCGGCCTTGCTTTCGCCATCGCCCTCACGGTCCCGGCCATCGGCCCGGTGCTCGCGCCGCTGCTCGGGGGAAGCGTTGGCTATCACGCCCTGGCCGGGATCGGCGGCTGGTTCACACTGACCGCGATCGGCGTCTCTTACGAATTGCTGCCGATGTTCATGCTCGCCCCGCATGATCGCGGCGCGCTCGGCGCTATGGTGCTGTGGGCGGGTGGTGTCGGGTTTCTTGCAGCCTTCGTCGCGGGTCTCGCTGAAATCCTCTGGCCGCTTGGCTGGGCCGCGATCCTGGAACAGTTGGGGCGCGCCGTCATCGTGTTCGCGCTCAGCCTCTATCTCATCGATGTGCTGCGGCTTTATCGCAGCCGTCGGCGGCGCGAGATCGAACTGCATAACCGCGCGGCGGTCGGGGCCTTCCTGGCCCTCGGGCTGGCAATGCTGCTCGCGATCGCCGCGGTCGTCGGCGATCATATCACCGATCTCGCCCCGAGCCTCCTGCTCCTGCTCCTGCTCGGCTGGCTGAGCGGGCTTGGCGTAACCCAGCTCTACAAGATCGTGGCTTTCCTCGCATGGCTTTCCCGCTACGGCCGGCAACTCGGACGCCAACCGGTACCGCGCGTCCAGGATCTGGTGAACGAGGCGGGCACCGTCTGGTTCTTCGTCGTTTATTTTGTATCGGTTGCGATCGCCGCCGGTGCCGCGGCGCTTCAACTGCCGGGTGTGGCGCGTGCGGCGCTGGCTTTGACGCTGCTCTCGGTTCTGCTGCTCGCGCGGGAATACGCCCGCGCCTGGCACGGCTTTTATGCGCGCCCGCCGCACGGCACCGCCACTCCCCTTCTCGATCCGAAAGGAGTCCGCCGATGACCGAAGCCGCTCCCCTCACGCTCGACGTACGCCCCGAACTCCGCGCCGGTGGCGAGCCGTTCCCGCGTATCATGCAAGCGGTCGCGAGCCTTGCCCCCGGCCAGGCGTTACGCCTGCTCGCGACCTTCGAGCCGATACCGCTTTATGCGGTGCTCGGCCGCAAGGGCCTCGCTCATCGCGCGATCCAGCACGCGGCCGGGGAGTGGGAAATTCTCTTCAAGATC